>JANNWF010000286.1:0-7719 GCA_031408455.1 Pseudoxanthomonas sp.
CCAGCGCCTCAGCCGCACCCGGCGTGAGCAAGTTCGGCAGCGCCAACGCCTCCATCGCCGCCAGTTCGCAGCTCATCTCAAAGCGCTTGAACATGGACGCAAGTAGCGCCGCACTCTCGGCCACGGTAGTGGTTGGCAGCAGCGGAATCTTGACGTCGATGCGACCGGGTCGTTTCAAATCGACCTCGATCAAATCCGGACGCGACGAGGCCAAGATCCACATCACGCGGCCGCGGTTGTCGGCGTTCGACATTTCCTGCGCGATCATTGAATAAATCCGCCCGGACAGGCCCGAATCGCCGCTGCCGGAGTCGCGCTTGCCCAGGGTCTGGTCGGCTTCGTCGATGAACACGATGCAACGACCCAGGGCGCGAATCAGGCGAAAGATCTTCTCCAGATTGCCTTCGCTAGAGCCCACCCAACGGTCGCGAAAATTCTTCAGCTTGATGACGGGTACGCCGGCCTCGCCGGCCAGACATTCGACCAAGAAGGTCTTGCCAGTGCCCACCGGCCCGCAAAAAATGTAGCCCATCGGCAGCGCGCGCAGGTCAGACGCATTCCACAGGGCAATGTCTTGCCGCAGCCACGCTTTCAACGCGGCTTGCGCGTGATAGTTGTCCAGCGTGCGCTTGGATTCGATGAACTCGATCAGCCCCCCGGCATCGGTTTCGACCAACTGCTTTTTGGCCTTGACCCAATCGGCCGCGCCCAAGGGCTTTTTTTCGTGCGCATTGATGCGAACCAGACTTCCCAGTGCGCTGATGCTGACGCCGCTCAAGGCATCGGCGGCGGCTTCGTCACCACTTTCTGGGTTGAATGCGGCCGGGTAATCCAGCCGCATCTGCGCCAATGCCCGACGGAGTACGGCGGTGTCGGGCAACGGCACGCGAACCCGGGCGACGCGCGGATTGAAGGCGATTTGCGGATGCAAGTCGTTGAGGTTGTCCGCGATCAGGAAGCTGGCGAAGGCAAGATCGGTGAACGGTGGCTCGCTGGCCCAATCCCGAATCAGACTCGCCAAGCTCGCGATCTCGATATCGCCCGCGCGACCACCCGGTAACAACTGATCCGCACCGCGCACGATGATCGCCACGTGCTCGGTATCCACCCGCCCCAGCGCGGTCAGATTCGCTCGATAGCGCAGATAGCGACTCACGCATTCCACCGCCGCGCGGGGGTCGCGCGGCCACGGCCCCATTTCCTTGGCCGCAGGCCAGGTCGCGAAGCGCTCGGCACCGCGAATTAGTCCCAGCCCATTGCCCGGATCGTAGGAAAACAGCAGGTCGAAACTGCCCAACAGCTGGGCGTCCAAATAGCGAGCCAAACCGACCAGCCGCCCCGCCAATGGGAACCGATCCGCTACGTTGCCGTAGAGAATGAACTGGCCGTGCGCGCCGCTCTCGTAGCCCAGCGCAAGTTCAGCGATCCACTCCGGCGCGTCGGCGGCAATCGGCATGGACGGTCCTATTGCGACGCTGAGTCGGCTTGCCGCTCACCGCCCATGCTGCGGGATGCCGGAGCGGCTGCGACTTCTGGCTCACCCAAGCTGATGCCTTCAGCGGCGGCAAAGTCAGCCAAGGCTTGATCCGCCAATGCAGTTTGCTCGGCTTCCTTGATATTGACCTCGCTCATGTCCATTGAATCGCGCGCGACACGAGCGCGGCCAGCGGCCTTGTTGCGTTCTTCTTCGACCATTTCGTGCAAGCGATTCAAGCTGTCGCCGGATCCACCGATGCTGCCGATCATGCCCGAGGCCATTTCGGTCATCTCGGCCATGGCGTTCTTCATCTTCATGTCGTTGAGCGCGCCTTTCAAGCTCTCGATCTTCGAGCGCGCCGCGTTGACGGCCACATCGCGGGCTTTGAGCAGATTCTTGTAGGTCTCATCCGCCTGCCCCATTTGTCGGCGGTTTTCTTCCAGATCGCGCGTCACGCTTTGCAGCCGCAGTGCGTTCTGTGCGGCGGCATCCTTGTTGCCTGCGCGCAGATGCGCCGTAGTGCGCGCGCGCAGCTCTTTCTCTTCTCCTTCCAATTTGCGGACCTGCCCGATCAACCTTTCCGCCAGACCGGCGTGTGCAGCCAAGCCTTGATTGAAGCTGGAAATCTGCTTGCGCAGGTTCTCCTGTTCGAGCTCAAGCAAGGCCTCGGGGTTGCGCTTTTCCATGCCCTTGATGAACAGCGACATGAAGCCCTTCACCAGATTTGTCAGTCGCTGAAACATGTCGTCTCCTAAGGGTGTCAGTAAAATCGGGTCAATAAAATCGGGTCAATGAAGTCCGGTTGCTGGCCCTGCGTCAGCCGCAGTCCGCCCACCCTCAACTTTGCGCCGCCCAGCTTACGCAGCCCGGCGCGCCGAATCCATTGCGCGAACACACCCATCGACGCGTCCTCAGGGTGAACGTGACGCCGGCACGAGTGCGATCAGACGGGCTCGCGTGCGACGATTCCAGCATGCAAAGTGCACCTATCGTTCGCGCTGCCGTCATCGGTGGTGGCCCTGCCGGCTTGATGGCGGCGGAAACTCTGTTGAACCACGGCATCGAAGTCGATCTGTTCGACAGCAAAGGCTCGGTGGGCCGCAAATTTCTGATCGCCGGCAAAGGCGGCTTGAACTTGACCCATAGCGAGCCGTTCGAGCGCTTTCTGAGTCGCTTTGGCGAGCGTGCGGCCGAGCTCGCGCCGATGCTGCGGCAGTTCGACGCCGACGCGCTTAGGCGTTGGGCAGAGGAACTCGGGGTAGCGACGTTTGTCGGCTCCAGCGGCCGGGTCTTTCCCACCGACCTCAAGGCCGCGCCCTTGTTGCGCGGCTGGTTGCGCCGTCTGCGCGCCGCTGGCGTTCGCATGCACGTGCAACATCGCTGCCTCGGCTGGAGCAGCGAGGGCACGTTGAGTTTTCAGACCACTGATGGGCAAGCGCAAGTGCGCGCTGAGGTGGTCGTGTTGGCCTTGGGCGGCGGCAGTTGGGCCAAGCTCGGATCCGACGGCGCGTGGGTGGATTGGTTGACCGATCGTGGGGTCGATATCGCGCCACTCATCCCATCCAACTGCGGGTTCGAGGTGCGCTGGAGCGCCCATCTCAGTGAACGCTACGCAGGCCAAGCCGTGAAGCCGGTGAGTCTGAGTTTTGTCGACTCCGGCGGTGTCGTCCACCGTCAGCGCGGTGAACTGATCGTCACTGCGCATGGCTTGGAGGGCAGTTTGATTTACGCGCTCTCAGCCTCTTTGCGAGACACCATCACGGCGCTGGGCTCGGTGACGACCGCGCTTGATCTTGACCCCGAACGCTCAGTCGAAACGCTCACCCAAGCGCTGTCGCTGCCGCGCGGCAAACACACGATGAGCGAGCATTTGCGTCGTCGCGTCGGCATTGACGGCGTGCGCGCCGGACTGTTGCACGAGTGCTATGGTCGCGTATTGCCTACCGACCCAAGCGAATTGGCGCGAGCGATCAAAACTGTCGCCGTCACCTTGCATGCCACCCGGCCGTTGGACGAGGCGATCAGCAGCGCTGGCGGAGTGCGTTTTGCTGGTCTCAATCAAGCGCTGATGTTGAACGGGCTGCCTGGCGTGTTCTGTTGCGGCGAGATGCTCGACTGGGAAGCGCCCACCGGCGGCTATCTGCTGACTGCCTCAATGGCCAGCGGACGTATCGCTGGCAATGGCGCTGCGGCTTGGCTGCAAGCCCAAGCCCAAGCCCAAGCCCAAGCCCAAGCCAAAGCACCCACATGAAGGTGCATTGCGCCTATTTTGAAACCAATCGCTGCCGCTCCTGCAGCGAGATCGAGCAGCCTTACGCGGATCAGCTGGCGCGCAAGCAAGCCGACCTGCAACAGCAACTGGCCGAATGGCCGGACCTAACTTGGTTGCCGCCTGTCGCCAGCGCTGTCAGTGGCTTTCGCAGCAAGGCCAAGATGGCCGTCGGCGGCAGTATCGAGTCACCCACACTGGGTTTGGTCGATGCGCGAGGGCTTGCCGAAGATCTCGCCGAGTGCCTGCTGTATCCAGCGGCTATCGCGCTGGCTTTTGAGCCGATCAAGCAATTCATCGGCGCAGCGCGCCTGGCGCCTTACGACATCGCCAATCGCCGCGGTGAACTGAAATTCGTCTTGCTCACCGTCGCCGAACACTCCGGCGAGTTGATGTTGCGATTCGTGCTGCGCTCGCGCGAGGCGCTAGGACGCATCCATGTCGCATTGCCTTCGCTACGCGCAAGCCTGCCGCAGTTGCGGGTGATTTCGGTCAACCTGCAGCCCTTGCCCGCCGCCATCGTCGAAGGAAACGAAGAGATCGCGTTGAGCGAATGCCAGCACCTGCGCATCGAACTCAATGGTCTGCCGTTCTTCCTGCGTCCACGTGGCTTCTTTCAAACCAATCAAAGCGTGGCCGCTGCGCTGTATCGACAAGCACGCGAATGGGTGGATCGCTGCGCACCGGCGCGGGTGTGGGATCTGTTCTGTGGCGTCGGTGGTTTTGCGGCGCACTGCGCCGACGGTGCGCGCGAAGTGCACGGAATCGAACTCTCGGAAGAAGCCATCGAAGGTGCGCGCCTGTGCGCCGATGCAGTGGGTTCGCCGATGCTTACGTTCGAGGCGCGTGACGCAGCCGCACAACTCGCCTTTCCAGTCGACAGCAATAACGATCTGGTGATCGTCAATCCGCCGCGACGCGGGATTGGTGAAGTCCTCTGCGCGGCGCTCGAGGAAAGCACGATCAAATGGCTAATTTACTCAAGCTGCAATGCGTCAACATTGGCGGCTGATTTGCGCAACATGCCAAGCTTGCAACCACGACAGGCTCAGTTGCTGGACATGTTTCCGCACACCACTCATTGCGAGACGCTAGTCCTACTCGAGCGGCGCTGACACTGCCCCATTCAGCAAACGGCTGGCAAAAAGGGGACCAGAATCGTAGGCTCTGTCATCTAATCGACATGGCAACCCGCCGGACAACCCACAGTGACCAACGAACGCCGACGAGGCGAAGAAGCGCGCAGCGCGCTCAAACGCCAGCTCAATGAAGATCAGCGAATTAGCCTAGCTGAGATTGAGCGTTATGGCTGGGAACTAAAATTCATCCGTCACCCGCCCTTCGCACCGGCGGTTGCGGTGGCGCAAGACAGCGAGAAAAAGAAATTTGTGGTGATTGAGCCCAATGGCCGACTCAACGATCAGCCGAATTTCAAAATTCGGCCCTGAGGCGATCAGTTCTGCATGGGGCGGACTCAAAACCGCTCGTCATTCCGGCGCACGCCGGAATCCACGCTCTGGGGAACTGGATCAGCCGTGCCGAGAGCGCTTTCACAACCATCGTGCCACTCGCTAGACCGTGGATTCCGGCCTGCGCCGGAATGACGGTTGTTGGGGAGATGTAGAACCAGTCCCCATGCGCTTGTGCCTCGTGAGAAGCCGCCGCGACGTCCATTGCTAGACGTCGCGGCCTTCGTTTTCACGCGTGAGTCATCACACCACGCCCTGCGCAATCATCGCGTCGGCGACTTTGACAAAGCCGCCGATGTTGGCGCCCTTCACATAGTCGACGTACTTGTCGCCACTGCCGGCCACACCGCCGTAACGCACGCAGCGCTCGTGGATGTTGCCCATGATGTCGCGCAGCAGCTTTTGCAGCTCTTCTTCTTTCCAGGTGATGCGCGCCGAGTTCTGGCTCATTTCCAAGCCGGAAACACCGACGCCGCCAGCGTTGGCCGCCTTGCCTGGCGCAAACATGATTCGCGCCTCTTGGAACAAATGCACGGCGTCCAGTTCGGTCGGCATATTGGCGCCTTCCGCTACCGCGATCACGCCATTGCCGATCATCGTCCGGGCGTCATCCGCACTGACCTCGTTCTGCGTTGCGCAGGGAAAGGCCAAGGTGCCGGGGATGACCCACGGCCGCGCTTGGTTGCCGTGATACTGCGCACCAAACTTGGTGGCGTATTCCTCGATGCGACCGCGACGCTTGTTCTTCAGTTCTTTGACGAACTCGAGCTTCTCCTGGGTGATGCCATCCTTGTCGTAGATGAACCCGTCGGAGTCGCTCAAGGTGACCGGCTTGGCACCCAAGTGCAGCAGTTTCTCCACCGCATGCTGAGCCACATTGCCTGAGCCCGAAACGATGGCGATGTGGCCATCGGGCGACTTGCCGACGTGCTTCAGCATGTCTTGCATGAAGTACACCGCGCCATAGCCAGTCGCTTCAGTGCGGATCGGGCTGCCACCGTATTCCAAGCCCTTGCCGGTCAACACACCGACGTAGCGATTGGTGATGCGCTTGTACTGACCGAACATATAGCCAATCTCGCGGCCACCGACGCCGATATCACCCGCTGGCACGTCCACATCTTCGCCCACATGCCGATACAGCTCGGTCATGAAGCTTTGGCAAAACCGCATGATCTCGTTGTCGGATTTGCCCTTCGGATTGAAGTTGGATCCACCCTTGCCGCCGCCCATCGGCAGGCCGGTCAGCGCGTTCTTGAAGGTCTGCTCGAAGGCAAGAAACTTCAAGATTCCCTGATTAACCGAGGGGTGGAAACGAATACCGCCCTTGTACGGACCGATGGCATTGTTGTTCTGGATGCGATAACCGCGATTGACGCGCACGTGACCGGCGTCGTCTTGCCAGCACACGCGAAACGACACCACACGATCTGGCTCAGCCATGCGCTCCAGAATCTGGTGATCGTGGTACTTCAAGTTGTCGCGTACGTGGTCTAGCACCGACGCCGCAACTTCTTTTACCGCTTGGATAAACTCCGGTTGGCCCGGATTGCGTTTGTCGACCCCATCGACAAACTCTTCGAGTGACGGTACCTGTTCACGCCCCATAGCATGCTCCCCTGGTCAGATCGCTGACTCGCCCATTGCGAGGCTGCCAACGATACTCCGGTTGACGGGGAATTTTGATGTCTGAGAAACAACTCGCACGCGAAATCAGCACCTGTTTGCCGTCGTCAGCAAACACCCGCCGTCGGCACTGAAAGCGCCGCCAACCCGCTGTCGGACAAGCTCACTCAGCCGTTCGACAGAGTGACTTTGTTGCGTCCGGTGCGCTTGGATTCGTACAACGCCGCATCGGCGCGCGAATAAAGCACGTCGGCGCTGACGTCAGAGCCCAAAGAGGCAATGGCGACGCCAACACTCACGGTCACCGGAATGCGCTGATCGCCTTCCTCGATCACCATGGCGGCTAGCGCTTCGCGCAAGACTTCGGCCACTTTGGCGCCTTCCTCCATGCCGCTGTCAGGCAGCAACACGGCAAATTCTTCACCGCCGATGCGACCGACCAGATCCGAGGTGCGCACCCGATCCACCATCTGCTTCGACACCGCGATCAACACGCGGTCGCCAATGGGGTGGCCCCACTTGTCATTGATGAGCTTGAAGTGATCGACATCGATGACCAGCAAGGCAACGCTGCGGCCACGCTGCGCGCCGGCAAATTCGCGCTCCATCGCCGCGCGGAAAAAGCGCCGATTGGCGAGGCTGGTCATGGTGTCCCGGGTGGCTTGATCGTGCAACGCAGCGACCAACGCGTTTTCTGGACTGCGCGGTCCAAACATCTTCAGCATGATGTCGCCAACGGTGAGGATGTCGCCTTCCAACAGCGGCATCGACTCCACCTTCATCCCGTTGACGCGAGTCGGATTGGTCGCGCCCAAATCGGTGACCCAATACCCACCGCGCTTGCGCCATACCCGGCAATGATTGCGCGAGACGGAAGG
>JANNWF010000287.1:0-16542 GCA_031408455.1 Pseudoxanthomonas sp.
CCAACCCCCTGCTGCCGTCATGAATGCGACCGCGACCAACCGCGCGTTGCTGGTGAACGCCGACCACCCCTGCTTGGTCGGGCATTTTCCGGGCAATCCGATCGTGCCTGGCGTAGTCATTCTGGATGCCGTGTTGGCAGCGGCGCAGGCCCACCTCGGTGCGGATTGGCAGCTGCAAGGGCTACCACAGATCAAATTTTTGCAGCCCTTGCTGCCCGCGCAGACCGCCATCATCGAACTGACTGCTATCGCCACGACTGCCAATCAGCAGCGGCTGCGCTTTCGGGTAGTACGCGACAACGATTTACTGAGCAGTGGCGAACTTTTGCTCGTGCCGGCCACAGCGGCCCCATGAGTGAGCACTGGAAGCAGCGCCCTGAGGGCGGTAGCCGCTTTGCCATCCAGTTGATTCGCGGTATCGCCAGCTATGGCGGACGCATGTTGAGTCGCCTGCTGTTGTTTCCCATCACGCTGTACTTTCTATTGGTGCGCGAACCCGAGCGCCGCGCCTCCGCCAGCTTTCTTGAACGCGTGCACGGCCGGCCGGCCAGTTGGCTGGACACCGCCCGTCACATTCATTGTTTCGCCGCCACCATCCTGGACCGGGTATTTCTGCTGTCCGGGCAATTTGATCGATTCGATCTGCGCATTCTCGGTAGCGAAGCGCTGCACACGGAGATCGATAAGGGCAAAGGCGTGCTCCTGTTTGGTTCGCATCTGGGCAGTTTTGAAGCCTTGCGTGTGTTGTCGCGGTTGCGCCCGGATGTGACCGTGCGGGTGGTGATGGACCGCGGCCAGAACGCGACCCTGACCGGCTTGCTGGATGCGCTTGCACCCGACATCGCAGCCACCGTGATTGACGCGACCCAAGACGGCACAACTATTGCGTTGGCGATCAAGAACGCCACCGATAGCGGTGCCTTGGTCGGCTTGTTGGTCGACCGCGCGCGGCCCGGCGAGGCGCTGAAGCCGGTCGACTTCATGGGCGCACCGGCCGCGTTTCCGAGCGGTCCATTCTTGATCGCGAGCATGCTCAACGTGCCGGTGGTGCTGAGCTTTGGGCTATACCGTGGCGGCAATCGCTACGATCTGCATTTCGAGCGCTTTGAGTTTGAGCAGAACATTCCGCGGGCGCGCCGGCGGGATGCGCTGGTGCAGGTTCAGCAACGCTATGCGATGCGTCTCGAACACTACCTGCGGCTGGCGCCGTTCAATTGGTTCAATTTCTATGATTTCTGGAGTCTGGATGCGCTCGCATCACCGTCTGATCGCGCTGCTGCTCAGCCTGCTACTAGCAACGACGCTAGCAACGACGGCGAGCGCAGCGGCGCTCGATAGCGCCAGCCTGATCGCCAGCCTTGCGCAGCCGCTGCCTGCGAAGACCACGTATTTCGAACAACGCGAATCACCGCTGCTGGCGCAGCCTTTGCAATTTTCCGGCGTGCTGGAACGGCCCGCTGTCGGCACGCTGGTGAAATCGGTCGCGCAGCCCTACGTGGAACGTACCGTGATCGCGGATGGCCGCGTCACTATCGAGCGCGAGGGCCAAGCACGGAGGCGGTTCTCGCTCAAACGCGCGCCCGAACTGGTCGCGTTGACGGCCAGTTTCGAGGCCATCCTGAGCGGTGATGCGAGCACCTTGCAGCAGCACTATCGGATCGACACGCTGGGCAACGCCGAGGCGTGGACCTTGACGCTGACACCGCGCGAGCCACGCTTGGCCAAGCGCGTGTTGGCAATACGCTTGTATGGCGGTTTGCTCGATAGGTACCCGACCTTGCGTTGTATTGATCTTGACTTGGCAGGTGCGGAGAACAGCCGCATGTGGATCGGCGAACTTGCGGCGAGAGCAATGGCGAATACCGATGCTGCTGAGCGCGACGCGATGTGCAGTGGCGCTGAACTCAAGGGCGCGATGTTGCGGCCTAATAAACACGAGTCGTCATTCCCGCGACGGCGGGAATCCAGAGCCTTGTTCAGTGGTTTGTCCTCCGGGGAACACTGGATCCCCGCCGTTGCGGGGATGACGAGCGCAAAAGGAGCAACTCGGCTCGCCGGCTCCACGCTGCACCCGATGCGATGAACCGCAATCGCGACCCAATGGCTTGGCATCGCGCAGTATGCATTGTCATCTGGCTGTCGCTGTTGGCAGCCACTGGTGCTTGGGTCAGCCATGGCCTGCGCATCAGTGGCGATCTGCGTGAGTTTCTGCCTGCACCCAAGACCAGCAACCAACGCCTGCTGATGCAACAGGCTGGCGAAGGGTCGGGCAGCCGTTTGTTGCTGCTGGCGCTGGCGGGCGGCAATCCGGATGAGCTAGCGCAACACTCGCGTGATCTTCGAGATGCACTGCGCGATGCCCCTGAGCTGGTGTGGATAAGCAACGGCGAAGACGACCTGGACGCGGTTCCGGAAGCCTTGCAGGACTACCGCTATTTGCTGTCGCCTGGCCCCGGCGAAGGCAGTTTGGATGCCGGTTCGTTGCGGCAATCCGTGCAACAGCGCTTGCAGGATTTGGCCTCGCCAGCAGCCGCGTTGATCGCGCCGCTGATTGCGCGCGACCCCACCTTGGAAACCTTGCGCTTGGTGGAAGCGTGGACCCCGTCGCGTGAGCCACCACGCTTTGACGGCGTGTGGCTGTCCGCCGACAGCCAGCACGCCTTGCTCTTGGTGCAAACGCGGGCGGCCGGTTTTGATCCCACTGGCCAGCAAGCGGCGCTGGCGCGCCTGCGCAACGCCCATGCTGAGCTGTTGACCGAGCCGGGCGACAGTGACGCAACCATCACGCTCGAAATCAGCGGTCCCGGCGCGTTCGGCGAACGCATGGCAGCACAAACCCGCGGCGAAGCCTCGACCTTGGGCGGCATCGCCAGCATCGCGATGTTGCTGCTGCTGTTGCTGGCCTACCGCAGCCTCAGTCTGCCCCTGCTGGCGGCACTACCGCTGGCCAGTGGTGGCATCGCTGGTCTGGCCGCCACCGCGATTGGCTTTGGCGACGTGCATGGCATCACCTTGGCGTTTGGCTTCACCTTGCTGGGCGTCGCGCAAGACTATCCGGTCCATCTGCTGAGCCATCGCCATCTCGGCACGCCCAGCCGCGAAACCGCGCGCGCCATCTGGCCGACGCTTGCCGCTGGCGCGGGCTCCAGTTGCATCGCCTATCTGATCTTCCTGTTTGCAGGCGTCAGTGCGCTACAACAATTGGCGGTGTTCACCATCGTTGGACTGGCAACTGCCGCCTTGGCGACGCGTTATGGCATGCCCTTCGTACTCGCCAACACCCATCACGATGTGGCGGAGCAACGCTGGCCGACGCTGCTCCAAGGTCTGCTTCTGCAACGGCGAATACCGCGCTGGCCGGCATGGATCCTTGCCGGCGCCTGCACCGCGGTGATTGCATTCGGCCATGCGCCATGGTGGAACGACAATCTGGCCTCGCTCACCCCCGTTCCCGCCGAACTACTGCAACGCGATGCGGAGTTGCGATCGGAATTGGGCGCGCCCGACGTGCGCTGGCTGTTGGTGCTGCGTGCTGCTGACGTGGAAACCGCGCTACAAAGCAGCGAGGCGTTGCGCGAAGAGTTGGACAACCTGGTCGCGAGCAAGGTCGTCGATAGCATCGACTACGCCGCACGCTACCTGCCATCGGCGGCCACCCAATTGATGCGACAAGCCCACTTGCCGGACGCCGCCGTTTTGCAGGCGAACCTGCAACTGGCGCTGCTCGATCTGCCCTTCAAGCCGAATGCCTTCGATGGCTTCCGTGCAGCCGTCGAGCAAGCGCGACAGCTGCCGCCGCTCACCCCAAGCGGTATCAAGGACACGCCTCTGGCATTGCGCATCGAGTCTCTGCTGCAAACCGATGCACAGGCCGAACCGAACTCGCGCACCCTCGCCTTGTTCATGCTCAGCGGCATTCAGCAGCCGCAGGCGCTGGCCGCGTGGGCGGCGACGCATGCCGACGTGGATTTGGTGGACTTGAAGCAGACCGCGCAGACGCTGGCCGCGGAATGGCGCGTCCGCGTATTGAATGCAGTCGCCGCTGCGGCCTTGCTACTCCTGCTGGCAATGCGCGTGGCCTTGAGCAGTTGGCAGCGCTGCGTCCGCGTGTTGTTGCCGGTCACCTTGGGAACTGCATGTGTGATCGCCGCGCTGCACGCTTTGGCCATTCCGCTGACCCTGTTTCATCTGGTATCGCTAGTGTTGGCAACCGGGATAGGCGTCGACTACGCACTCTTCTTTGAGCGCGCCGGTGACGACGCCGTGGATCAACGGCGCACCCTGCACGCGGTGGTGATCTGCTCCATCTCCACCCTGCTGGTTTTCGCCTTGCTGGCGTTGTCACAGATTCCGGTGCTGCGCGCGATTGGCTTGACGGTGGCCTTGAGCGTGCTGCCGCATGTGCTGCTATCGGTGTGGTTGGCGACCACGCCAAGTAACCCCAATCTTGCTTAACTTGCACAACCTTTAGATAAGTTGTCGGACGGAGCAGCCGTCATTCCGGCGCACGCCGGAATCCACTTCGGTAGCAGTGAAGATTCAAACTGGACTCCGGAGTTCTCCCGAATGACGAACCTAAGTGAATGGCATTGGACCTGGCCCGCATGATCAACCGCGAACAAATCTTGCAGCTGATCCCGCACCAGTTCGGCATGTGTCTGTTGGATGGCGCAGCGAGTTGGGACGCGGAGCGGATTCACGCCACCACCCTCTCGCATCAACGCCTCGACAATCCGCTGCGCCGCGACAACCAGCTTTCAGCCTTGCACCTCTGCGAATACGGCGCGCAAGCGATGGCCGTGCACGGCGGACTGCTTGCGGCAGCTGCTGGCGGTCGTGCCCGACCCGGATTGCTGGTATCGCTGCGCAATGTTGAATTGCACTGCACACGCTTGGACGATTTGCCGCAGGCGCTGGATGTGCACGCCCAAGCCTTGATCGATAGCGGCAGCAGCTGGTTATATGAGTTCTGGATTGAGCACGCTGGTGTTCGCATCGGTGCCGGGCGTGCCGCGGTGATGTTGCGAGCGGAGGAAACCAACAATGAGCAAGAGTGAAGGCACCACGACCGCAGTCGTCAGACGCGCCCTGGTCACCGGCGGCAGCGGCGATCTCGGCGGTGCCATCTGCCGCGCCTTGGCGCGCGCGGGCTGCTTCGTCTATGTGCACGCCAACAGCGGCATCGAGCGCGCCGCCCAACTCGTCGATGTTTTGCGCGCGGCCGGTGGTCAGGCCGAGGCTGTGGTTTTCGATGTAGCGGATGCCGAAAGCACCCGCGCTGCCGTCAACGAATTGCTGACCGCCGGCCCGATTCAGATTGTCGTCAACAACGCCGGCATCCACGACGACGCACCGATGGCGGGCATGAGCGAAACCCAGTGGCGACGCGTGATCGACGTCTCGTTGCACGGCTTCTTCAACGTCACCCAACCGCTGCTGCTGCCGATGGCGCGCACCCGCTGGGGCCGCATCATCAACGTCTCATCGGTGGCCGCCGTGCACGGCAATCGCGGCCAAACCAACTACGCAGCGGCCAAGGCTGGGCTGCACGGTGCCAGCCTGTCACTGGCCCGCGAAATGGCCAGCCGTAACATCACCGTGAACGTGGTCGCCCCCGGGGTCATCGAAGGCAAGATGGCCGCCGACGCGTTCACCCCCGAACAAATCAAAACCATCGTCCCCGCCGGCCGCGCCGGCAAGCCCGAAGAAGTCGCCGCCCTGGTGGCGTTCTTGGCCTCGGATGCGGCCAGTTACATCAATGGACAGATCATTGGCGTGAATGGCGGCATGGGGTAGGGGTGCTGACACGTTTGCCTACGGCCGATGCTTGCCGATTGCAGCCGCCCACGTCACCATTCGCGGCCATTATTCGGCGGCTCAGTTCGAGCGGCCTGCTCAAGGAATGTCATGAAGAATTTGCTCGGCTGCGTTGTTGTCGTCTCAGCTTGTCTGGTTGCCGGCAGTGCGTTGGCGCAATCGGTGTCGGTGCCGCGCTCGGTGCCGTATGCGGAGGACGCGCAGATCGCCAAAAAGGTGCGCAATGAGTGCGTACTGCTGAATACCCAGCTGGCCGACTACACCAAGGAGTTTGGTCAGGAATTCGGGGTCGAGGTGAATCTGGTCGATGCGACGACGGCGGAAGATCCGGGTCGGGTGTTGCTGGTCGAGATCATGGACGCGGTCAGCTCGGGCAACGCCTTCATCGGTCATCAAAAGTTTTCGCGCATTCGCGGCGAGTTATTTGAGGACGGCGTGCGCGTGGCCGGATTCAAGGCCAGTCGTAATTCCATGGGCGGCGCGTTCGGCGGCTACAAGGGGTCGTGCTCGGTACTTGGGCGGACCATGAAGGCGCTGGGCAAAGATGTGGCGATGTGGTTGAAATCGCCAGTCGATGATGCTGAGTTGGGTGACTATTGATCCCTGATTTGCGCTAGAGGAATCCCAGGGCTTCGCGCGTCGGGCACGTCAGTAAAGCCCCGGATTGCGGCGCGATGCGCCTTGATCCGGGCTAGGCCAGCCGACTAAGCGAACGCCTCTTCGTCCACGTTGGCGGCCTCGCGCAGACGCCATGTTGCAGGCAGCAGACGAGCCGCGATCGGCGTTGCCAATCGTTGAGACAGTGTGTCCAGCGCCGCCGTATCGATATCGGGATGCATGCACGTGGCCTCGCCGGTGAGCTCAGCCGCCAGCTGGCGCAGGCGCTGCACGTTGCTGCGAATGCGCTCGCGGAATTGGCTGTTGTCCAAGTGGTCCTGCAAGGCCGCATTCAACTCGGCGAACCAGCTGATGTTGGCTTGATCCATGAACGCAGGCAGTTGGGGCGCCGTCTTCCGCGCGCTGTTTTTTCGGGTCCAGTCGCCCAACATGGCCTGCATGGCGACGTTCAATGCCATGGCTTGCGCCAACTCGGGACGTAGTCGCGACATGGTTGGCAGGTCGGCGATGCGGTCGGCGAAGAACAGCGGCGCCAGCACGCCCCAGTAATAGGTGTAGTCCCAGAGCACCTTCAGCGGCATGACCTGCGTGTCGCCGAAGATGTGGTACTGACCGCGATACATGGTCAGCGTGCTCTCGTAAAAACTGAAGTAGAGCTGCTGATAGACGCCGGCATACGGCTGCCAGGCTTCGCCGGCCAGGTCCTTGCTGATGAGTTGGGTGATGTAGGTATTGCTGATGGCGATGAAGTCGCTGCCGGGTGAATAGAACGGGTCCAGAAACACACCGGCCTCGCCCGTGAGCGCCCAGCGGCGATCTGAAAACACCTGTTTGCAGCCGTAGCTGAAATGGCGAAAGAAAGCGAAGTCCTGCAGCTGATGGCGCATCGGCTCCAATGCCCGCGCCAGTCGCGGCTGATGCTTTTGGAACCACTGCATGGCCAGCTCAAAGGTCTTCATGCCCTCCAGCGGATGAGTGACCGCGTCGCAAACGATGCCGACCGAATGTGAGCCTGACGCCAGCGGGATGAGCCATGCCCAATAGCCATCGCCGACCAGATGATTGGTCGAGCGCCAGCGCTCCGGTGGCGTGCAGCGATTCAACCACGTCGGATCGGCCGACCAATCCTGCATGTCGATACGGCCGTTAACACGAAACCAAATCGCGTTGGCGTGATGGCCGTTGTCTTGGGCGAGGTTCAATTGCCGCTTGAGGATGCCGGCGCGACCGCTGGCGTCGATCACCCAACGTGCATGGGTCTCAAAGCGCTGGCCGGCGGTTTCCCACTGCACGGCGTGTGGCGCCTCGCCCTCACTCAAGCAGACTCGCTTGACTGATGCAGCGCAGACAAAGTCGATGCCGGCAGCGAGGGCGCGCTCACCCAGGAAGTTCTCAAAGCGGCCGCGATCCAGCTGCCAAGCGCCGGTTTTCAGTGCCATGCTGGCACCCAGTTCGGGGCATTGATCGATGTCTTCACGACCGTCGGAAAAGAAAAACCGGAAGCCGAATTTGACGATCTGCTGCTGATCCAAGTGCTCGCGCAGGCCCAGCACATCGGCGAAATAATGCGCGCCGATTTCGACCGTGGACTCGCCCACTTTGTGCGCGGCCTCTGGCACCGGATGGGCACGCCGTTCCAACACGCCGATGCGCAGCTCGGGATGCCCGAGTCGAAGCTGTAGGGCAAGCGTCAAGCCGGCCAAGCCGCCGCCGAGGATCAGCACATCTTGATCTGGGATGGTCTTAATACTGTTCACTTTGGCTCGTCATTCCGGCGCAGGCCGGAATCCACTTCGGCAGCGTCGTTATCCCACCATGGATTCCGGCGCGGCCGAAGGCCGGCCTGTCCTGAGCTTGTCGAAGGGCCGGAATGACGGTTGGTAACCTGAACGCTCAAGCGAACAGTGTTGGTTGTGGTCGCCACTATGCTCACTGCGACTCCTTGGCGTTGACTGGCTCGCTGGTGGGGCCGGGATCAAACACCAACGCCCGACTGCGGTGCGCTTCGATATAGCGCGGAATGACGCGTCCAAACGTCCACACGCGGCCGACTACGTGCGAGGTGATTCGATACAGATCGGTCAGCGGTCGAAAGTGGCTGCGGCGAAATTGTCCGGCCATGCCATCACCGGCATAGCGCGATTCGATCGGCACCGCGACGCAACGGGTGCCCAAACGGCGCGCGGCCTGAATCAAGATATCGGCCTCGAATACAAAGCCTTCGCCGGCAACGTCGGCGATCTCGCAGACCGCACGTGGGTAGTAACGCTGGCCGCTTTGGGTGTCGGCGATCCGATAGCCGGTCGCCCAGGCAATGCCCCAGTCGCCGAACTCATTAGCGAGTCGCCGATGGATCGGCTGTTGCGCGCGCTTCTTCAGGCGCGCGCCGATCACGATGTGTTGCGGATACACCGCCGCGGCGGCGAGCAGGCGCGGGATGTCGGCGGCCAGATGCTGACCATCGCCATCCATGGTCAATACACCGTCAATATCCAGACCAAGCGCGGCCCGAAAGCCGGTGCGCAAGCCTTCACCTTTGCCCTTGCGCTGGGCGTGCTGGATGAGCGTGATCGGCAGATCGGCAAGCTGGGCGACCGTCGCATCAGTGGAGCCATCGTCGACGACGATGACGTGTCGCGCATGCTGCAAGGCAGCCTGCACCACCTCGCGAATTCGCAGCGCCTCGTTCAGAGCCGGGATGAGCACGGCAACACGATCAGACGCGCTCATGCGCAGGCATTGCCGCTGAAGCGCACGACCAGAGACACGTCGGGGCCGGCGTCGAGCACGCATTCCGGCTCGCCCAGCGCGAGTGCTTCCAACATCACCAAGGCAGGCGCCATCGCATTGCCTTCGAGCCAAGCAAACAGTCGCCCTCGCTTGGATGCCGGCGCTGCACGGCTAAGCAAATCGGCAGCAAGGCGCACACCTTCACTGGCCGCGTCATCGCGTGCCAGCACCAAGGCCACTCCCAGCAAGCCGGTGCTGCGGCTGACGGCTGCCAATGGCCCGGATGATGGCCCGTCGCTGGCGACCAACAACACCGCCGGCGCGCCGTCGGCAAGTTGCATCGCCGCTTCCAACATCCCTTGGGCGAAGGTGGCTTGATAGGCGGAAATGGCGGTCGCGGCGGCTCGACAGCCCACACCTATCGTCCAGTAACCGGCGGCGGCGTTGTGCACCGAATTGTGGAACTTGGTTGGCGAGATATCGGTCGGCGTCTGCGCCAGCGTCTGGCACATGAAATCGGTGATGGTCAGATCGCCGTGCATTGATGCAAACACCGACGGCAGGGTGGCCGGATCGGCATTGGCATCGAGGCAAGCGGCTTGCGCCACTTGCAAGGCCAGCAACACCGTATCCGGCGCCCGCCGACGCTCGTTGGGGGGTAACAAGTCGGTACTGGGTCGGCGCGGCGCGTCGGCTTGCGGCTCGGCTTCTCCGCGTGCCACTGCACGCATCGCGGCCCAGCTCGGCATGCCATTCGCCCACGCGCCAATGCCCGCGACGCGCATCACTGGTAGTGCGCTAGTCATCATTGCGGCTGGTCATCGGCGATAGTCCGCACTGGCGAATAACAGCGAGCAGTTGTTGCCGCCAAATCCGAATGAATTGTTCATGCTGATGTGGATGGGTGCTTGCGTCGTCTCGCGCAACAGCTGTGGGCCGCACACCGGGTCAGGCGTTTCGCATCCCAGCGTGCCGGGCAGCAGGCCAGTCACCAAGGCGTCCATTGCAATCACCGACTCGACGATGCCGGCCGCACCCAAGGTATGTCCAGTCCAGCCTTTGGTCGAACTGGCGCGGGTGCTGGCGGGAAACACTGCGGCCACCGCGGCGCCCTCGATTTCGTCATTCTTCGGGGTCGCCGTTCCGTGCAGGTTGATGTAGTCGACGGCAGTCGCATCGCAACCCGCGCGCGTCAGTGCCGCTTGCATCGACAACCGCGCGCCCAAGCCTTCGGGATGCGGGCTGGACATATGGTGCGCATCGCTGGATTCGCCATAGCCCAACAGGCGTGGGCCATTACCATCGCGCTCGATGATGGCGTATCCACCCGCCTCACCCAACGACAAGCCGCAGCGCGCCACATCAAAAGGCTGACAGCGATTGGGCGCGACCAGCCCCAGCGCGTTGAATCCAAACAATACGCTGCCGCACAAGGTGTCGACGCCGCCGATCAGCGCGGCATCGACGATGCCGGCATGGATCATCCGCGCCGCCTGCGCAAACACCTTGGCGCTGGACGAACAGGCAGTGGCGACGGTGACGCAGGGGCCGCGCAATCCGGTCGCCGCTTGCACGAAACCACCCAGCGAATGCGGCGTGTGGACCTCGCTTCGGTTCTGATTGGCGGCAAACGCGCCGGCCGCGTCGAGATGCGCGTAGGCCGCCTCGGTTTCACCGATGGCCGACGTCGACGTGCCCATCACGATGGCGATGCGGTGTGCGCTGTAGCGACCTTGCAGGGCCTCTAGCTTGGCCAGCAATTCGTCTTGCTGTAGCGCCAGCCAGGCCAGCCGATTGTTGCGGCAGTCCCATTCGGCAAGGCCGCTTGGCAAGAGCAAGTCTTCCAGTCCATCGACGCGACCAATCCACGTCGGCAACGATGCCGTCGAAAAGTCGTTGTAACGCAATCCCGAATGCCCGGCGCGCAGAGCGGCGCGCAACGAGTCCAAACCGCGCCCGCAGGCGGTGGTGGCGGAGTAGGCAGTAACAGCAAGTGGCTGCATGGATTGAATCAAGCGCGGGGATCGCGAGGGCGCGCAGTATAGGTCAGCGCCAATTCCCGAGTGTCGACGCTAGTACTTGACGCATGGCGCTCGTGCGGGGTCGGCTTCGATTGAATCGCTGCCGTTGGCGCAAGGCGCTGCGCCTATTGAACCCTACGGCTCTGCATCAGGCCGCGCAACGCCTCGTTGACAGCAGCAGGGGTCGAAAACGCCTTCGCCACTTCCGGCTGCAGCAGAACCAGATTGGTGCTTTCAGCATGCTGCTTGAAGTATTTGCCGCGAACGCCCTTGCCCAATGCCTCGCGTGGATACTCGGCACGCATCGTGTCCGGCCCTGGTGGTTTAGCCTTCTTGGTAGATTTTTCGCTCATGGGCGGTCGCCTCTCTTGCGCTGATGATACGGATGCCTTGCTCATACTCGACATGGCAAACCGCGAGAACTCGCTGATTGATTGACGTCCCAAAGGTTAGCAGACGCTCCTCACCGACCGAATGATCCGGGTCAGAGAACGTGTAGGCCAAGGCGTCGCCAAACACGGATCCTGCTTCCTCAAACGAAACCCCATGCTTCTTCAGGTTGCGTCGGGCTTTCGCCAGATCCCAGTCATAGTTCATGAGGCGAAGTATATGCAGCGCCAACAGCCGTGTTTGGAGCCTCAATTTTCAGCACTTGATTCTGCATTCCCGAAGCGATCTTCACTTGGTGCTTTCACAGCCATCCCGCAGACTTGCGCCCATGACCTCGCGACGCGCGCATCAGCTCACGATCCTGCAAGACATCGACGCTCTGCACGCGCTGGCGGTGGCGAGCGTGGCGCTGCTGATGAGTGGCGGGCTGTTGTATGTCGGTTATCTGGTTCACGTCACCCGAGTCGCCTGGCGTAGCTCCACCCTGCCGCTTGCTGGCAACAGCGAGATGGCGGTCCTGGTGTTTGGCAAGCGTTGCAAGGATGGTCAGGTGGACCCCGATTTCAAGGCTCGTATCGCGCGCGCGGGGCAATTGGCGAGCAGCGGACATACCCGGCAGCTGCTATTGCTGGGAGGCGGCCCCGCGCCGACCGAAGCACAAGTGGCCGCACGCGAACTGCAAGC
Source organism: Pseudoxanthomonas sp. (assembly GCA_031408455.1). Classification (GTDB taxonomy): domain Bacteria; phylum Pseudomonadota; class Gammaproteobacteria; order Xanthomonadales; family Xanthomonadaceae; genus JANNWF01. The sequence goes on from JANNWF010000287.1 coordinate 12,261, forward strand.
CTTGGGCCTGCCTGAGCATGTGCGCGTGCTGCTGGAGCATGACTCCCGCGACACTCTGCAAAACTTGCGCAACGCGCGGCAGCTGCTGAGTGATGACGAAAGCACGCCAACGGTCTTGCTCAGCAGTCGTTACCACTTGGCGCGCTGCGCCTTGTTCGCTCGCAATCTGGGTATCACCCACCAGCTGTGTGCGGCGGAAGACCGGCTCGGCTGGCGGGCGCAAACGGGTTTTCGTCTGCTCAGCGAGGCGGCCTATCTGATGTGGGTCGATATCGGCATGCGCTGGGCACGCCTGATTGGTCATCGGCGGATGCTCGCAAAAATCAGTTGATGGGCAGGTGGCGATGTCGCCACACTGCACCCGCACCGAGTTCTTCACGGTGCTGGAAACCTACTTTTTTTCTGGAGCTCTGACCGATGCGTCATTCACGCTGGTTTGCGATATTGCTGCTGCCTTTGCTGGTTTTGCTGATGGGTGCGCGGCAAGCGCCTCTGCTCGATCCCGATCCCATCGCTATCCCAGCAAGCTTGAGCACTGAAGCCGTACAGAAAGAAATCAAACGCGCCCTGGTCACGCGCAATTGGGCGGTTACCGCCGAGCAACCCGGCCAGATCGAAGCCACGTTGAACGTGCGCGCGCACGTCGCCCGCATCACCGTCAGCCACGGCGAGGGCACGGTGCGAGTAGCGTATGTGTCCAGCGAAAACCTGAACTTTGAAGAAAAGAAAGGGCAACGCTACATCCACAAGAACTACGCCTCGTGGGTCAATAACATCGTTACCGACATTTCGCGCAACTTGCAGTTGGAAGCGCTGAATTAAGCACTGCGTGAAGCCAAAGTTGCGGGCGGCTCAGGCTGTCCCGCTGCTTTGACGCAAGGCTTCCAATAGGGCCTTGCGCGGCAACTTGCCAGTTTCATTGCGTGGCAAACGTTCTAATAATCGCAATGGCCGCGGCAGAAATACCGGGTCGATTGATTCGCGCAGTGCCGCCAGCAACTCGATCTCATTGCACCCTGGCGCGACGGCCAGCGCGGCAATCCGTTGCACCGGTCCTTCGGCATCCAGCTGAAATACCACCGCATCGCTGACCCCATCCAGCGCCAACAAGCGGCGCGTCAGTTCGCCCAACGAGACTCGCTTACCGGCGATTTCCAGCAGATCGCTGGCGCGGCCAACGAGGCGGAACTGGCCACTCGGCAAAACTTCGATGATGTCTTGCAACAGCACCGGCTCGGCCAACCAATCGGCGCTGACCAAGGCGCCGTCGGCGCGCGACTCAATCTGGATGCCTGGGTAACTGGTCCAATCGGCATCCGTGGCGGTGCGCCGATGACCGAAGATGCAGGTTTCGGTGCTGCCGAAATACTCCAGCACATGCGCGCCGGTGGCCGCTTCGGCGGCCTGCGCCAGCTCAGGCGATAGCGGCGCGGTGGCACTCAAGATCACCGCCAGTCGCGGTACCTTCAGACCACTCTCGATCAAGGCCCGCAGGTGAACCGGCGTGGTCACCAGCACCCGCGGGGCGGGCAACTCGGCCAAGGCAGCGACGATATCAGCCGGAAAAAACGGCCGCGCAGTGTGGACGCAGGCCTCGCCCAGCAAGGGCAACAACACCGCGGTCTCCATCCCATACATGTGCTGCGAGGGCACAGTTGCCAGCAAATGCCAGCCAGGCGCGCTGTGGGCCGCCAGCGCCGCCAGATTGAGGGCGGTGGAAGCACACAAACTTCCCCAGTACTTGCTCTGCGGCTTGGGCGGACCGGAGCTGCCGGAAGTGAAGCCAATCGCCGCCAGCAAATTTGCCGACAGTGTCGGCCGCTCGCCAGCACCTGTTGGCAATGGATTGGGCAGCGAATAAAAACGCGGCGGAATGCGTTCCATACGGATGCCATCCGCAAAGCGGTCGTCGCCCACCGCCCACGCCTCGGGATAGCGCTCCAGCATTTCGAGAATGACCGACGGCGCACGCGACGGCGGCAACAGTGTCGGCATGCCGCGCAGCAGGGCCGCGCACCAGGTCAGCATGAATGCGTAGCGGCCGTCACACAGATTCAGCAGGTGGCTGGCCTCCGGCAATTGCCCGGCGAGGCCATGCACTTGCGTCAAAAATTCGCCCGCCGAGATCACCCGGCGACCATCGAAGGCGATGCCGCGGTCGAGTGAACCAGCGATCAAATCGAGAGTGGGTGGGCTGCCGACGGGCAGACCCTTTGCTAACGCACTTGCGACCATGAAGCCTCCTGTAGCCGGCAAGCCTCGCGGAATCCACGCCGGGACTCAAGTGCGGCGACGGTTTGGCCAGGGGTCCGTTGACATTCGCGCCGCGCTTGACGACATCAGCGACCACGACCAGCATTTGGCGATGCGACCTTTGCGCTTTCGTACCACCCCGTTGCCGATGCCTGGCGCGCCAACTTCGGCTCGTGCGAGCTACCCGCAAGCGACCTTGGCATCGACGATTGCGCTGTGGCGGCAAGCATGGCCTGACCGGCGCGGCGGCGCTCAGCCCGTTGCGCCTGACTCGAATCAGCGCGTCGCTGCTGTTCTCAGGCATCGATTCGGCGGCGATGAAGCCGCGTGGTCAATCGCGCGTGATCTCCACGGCCGACCCGCGCTAGCCGCCGCGCATGGACTGGATATCTCCATCAGCCATGCCGGCAATTGTTGGTTACTGGCCGTGAGCAGCGCTGGTCGGAGAATTGGTGTCGATATCGAGAAACCACGTCCGTTGCCGCGCGCGCTGGCATTGGCCGAGCGCTACTTCCCCGCCAGCGAGGTCGTGTTGCTTAGCCGTCTCGCGCCAAGCGCCCGTGCACGCGCCTTCCTGCGCTTGTGGTGCGCGCGTGAGGCCATCCTCAAAGCACACGGCCGCGGCATCGCCTTCGGCCTGTCACGGCTGCGTTTTGAGCTGACTCCGAACCGCATTCACTTGCTCGATTGCGATGCTGAGCTGGGTGAAGTGAAGGACTGGCGGCTACGTGAGTTCGTTCCCCAGTGCGGCATGATCGGCATGCTTGCGTGGCAAGGTCCGCCGGCGGTGGTGCGCGGTTTGCCTTAGCTCGGGGTTCGGGGCCGTCGCAATGGCCGTCGCTCGGAGCATTCGATTCAAGTGCAGCGGAGCAAGCTCCGCTCTACCACAGCGGCACTTCGCATACGCAGGCGGGATGTTGTAGAGCCGACCGAGCGAAGGGACGGCGCGTGCGCAGCACGCGAACTGCTCGGCTGCTTTTCGGGTCTAATAAAGTGCGCAGAACGCGCAATCCGAGTCCCGAGTTCCGAGAGAATGCTACCGTCGCTGTCCTTCGACCGCGGTAAGCCCATGGCACTGCATCAAGTTTCCGGACGCTGGCGGCTGGGTCTGCTGCTGGCGCTGCTGACCGCTGCCTTGTGGGCGACCTTGCCGGTGGCGCTGAAGATCGCGCTGGTGGCGGTGGATCCGTGGACACTCACGTGGTTTCGGTTTCTGTTCGCCGTGCTCGCTCTCGGCGGCTGGCTGGCTTGGCGCGGCAAACTGGCGGCGTTTCGTGGTCTCAGTCGCAAGCATTGGCTGTTGCTGATGCTCGCCGCCGTCATGTTGATCGGCAACTACGTGCTGTATCTGTTCGGCTTGCACTTCACCACGCCCGCCAATGCCCAGTTGCTGATTCAACTGGCGCCGCTATTGATGGCGGTCGGTGGCGTGGTCATTTTTCGCGAGCGTTTTGGCGGCGGCCAATGGCTGGGACTGGCGATCTTGCTGGCCGGCCTTTGCCTGTTCTTTCGCGATCAATTGGGCCAGCTTGCCGCCAATCCGGACTACATCTTTGGTAGCTTGCTAGTGGTCATCGGCGCGGTGGTCTGGGCCATTTACGCGCTGATCCAGAAGCAGTTGCTGCAGCGGCTGGGCTCGGCGCTGATTCTGCTGTTCATCTATTTCGTCGCCACGCTGGCGCTGTGGCCCTTGGCCACTCCCAGTCAATTGACAGGATTACAAACCACCCAATGGATCGCGTTGATTTACTGCGCCCTCAACACGCTCGGCGCGTATGGCGCATTCGCTGAAGCGCTCGCCCACTGGGAAGCCTCCCGCGTCTCGCTGGTACTCGCCGTCACCCCTCTATTGACCTTGCTCAGCGTCGAGATTGCCCACCACTTCGCGCCTGATTTAGTGCAACCCGAAGTCGTCGGCCTACTCGGCCTCATCGGAGCCGCAATGGTGGTGGGCGGCTCGGCACTGACGAGTTTGCTGGGGCGGAAGTGATGGTCCTAGGAGCCTGTCGGACTTAGGTGGTCGAGGCGA
>JANNWF010000288.1:0-2508 GCA_031408455.1 Pseudoxanthomonas sp.
GAGTCCCGAGTCCCGAGTCCCGAGTCCCCAAAACTCAATTGACCCCCACCCACTGGCGCGCCAAACTTCCCGCATGAGCAAAACACCCACCGCCGTCGCCGACTTCGAGCGCTCACTGGATGAGCTGGATACGTTGGTACAAAAGATGGAACGCGGCGAGATGAGCTTGGACGAATCACTGCAAGCGTATGAGCGCGGGATGACTTTGTACCGCAACTGCCAAGGCGCGTTGGAGCAAGCCGAACTGCGCGTGCGCATGCTCAGCGACCCGCTGGATCCCGAAAGCGCAGTGCCGTTCGCAGCAGCCCCTTGAGTGTGGAGACCACCGCCACCCAGCTGCGCGCTTGGGTCGCGCGGGTGGATGCGATGCTTGAGCGCGTCCTTCCCGATCCCGAACTGGAGCCGAAGCGCCTGCACGCGGCGATGCGCTATGCCGCGTTAAGCCCTGGCAAACGCTTGCGACCTTTACTGGTGTATGCAAGTGGCCATGCCTTGGGCATGGCGGCGGAGAAACTGGACACTGCTGCCGCGGCGGTCGAGCTGATCCATGCCTACTCTCTGATTCATGACGATTTGCCAGCCATGGACGACGACGACCTGCGGCGTGGTCGACCGACCGTGCACATCGCGTTTGACGAAGCGACCGCGATCCTGGCTGGCGATGCCTTGCAGGCGCTGGCATTTGAAGCGTTGACGCACGCCCCGTTTGCTGCCGAGCGCTGCTTGGCGATGGTGCGCGAACTCACTATCGGCGCGGGTGCCTGCGGCATGGTGGGGGGACAAGCGCTGGACCTCGCGGCGGTCGGCAGCCGCATCGAGGAGGGGCAATTGGTCGCCATGCACGCGAAGAAGACCGGCGCGCTAATCCGGAGCTGTGTGACGCTGGCGTCATTGGCCGCCGCTGCCCGGCCTGACGTGGATGAGAGCCTGCAGAGCTTTGCCAGCGCCTTAGGGCTCGCGTTTCAAATTCGCGACGATCTGCTGGATGTGGAAGCCACTACCGATGCCTTAGGCAAGACCGCAGGCAAAGACGCCGCCGCCGACAAACCCACCTACGTCAGCATGTTGGGCATCGACCTTGCGCGCCAGCGCTTGCAGGCGCAAGCCGAGCTAATGTGCGCGGCTTTGGATCAGCTTGAAGGCGATTCAGCTCCGTTAGCAGCGCTGGCGGCGTTGACGGTTAAGCGCTTGAGCTGAGCCGGTTCACATAACTGCCTGAATCCACCGGGCAACTTGGCTGCTTCTAGCAGCCTGTCGGACATGGGTCAGCGGGCCTGCAAATCCGCCTCCACCACCCAAGTCCGACAGGCTGCCAGGAGGGCGCTGCTCCTGCGGCGCTGCTTTTGGTTCTGCGTGCACCCTAGACAGCAGCCGCGCGGGAGCGCGGCCCTCCATTACTGCAAAGCGGTGGGCATTTGGCGCTGCCCTATCTCCAGCAAACTCGCCCACTTGCCAAATAGCCCAAGCGTTAAAAGGGCTCCCCACAACAAACAACGCCCGGCTAACCGGGCGTGTTTGCATCTCTATTCATTGGTTAGATCGATTGGCTCGATCCTGTAGCGTTACTTGATCAGACGCAAGGTCCACGGATAGCGGTACGCCTCGCCGTTGTTGGCCTTTACGCCCGCCATGATCGACAGCACGATCCAGGCAATCGCCACGATCGGCAGCAACAGCAAGCCAATCAGCACCATGGTGAGCACGGCGGAAATCAGCCCGGCAATGAACACTGTGATTTGAAAGTTCAGCGCTTCCTTGCCCTGGTCATCGACAAAGGGCATGTCATTTTTCTTGATCTGCCAGATGATCAAGGGTCCCAGCAAATTGCCCAGCGGAATGATGAAGCCTGAAAGCGTCGACAAATGGGCAAACATGGCCCATTGCTTCTCTTCAGCACTGGGGGTTGCCATCGGCGGCATCGGAGGGGCCATGGTCTCGTCGTTGTTCATCGCGCTGTTCCTTGAGGGTGTGGGCCGCGCCACTGTCTTGCGCCGGCGCGGTGATGTCAAGGATGCGTTCACATGAACGATGTGACTCAAGCCGCGCTCCCGAATCAGTCGCCCTCGCCCGCCACCATCATCTTGCCGACCAGAATCGACCCGCAGCGGATCGAGGAGCGCGTGTCGATGTCACATCCGATGGCCTCAATACCCAGCAGCATGTCGCGCAGGTTGGCAGCGATGGTCAGTTCATCCACGGGGTAGGCGATTTCGCCATTTTCGATCCAGAAACCCGCGGCGCCGCGCGAATAATCGCCGGTCAGCGTGTTCGCGCCCTGTCCCATCAACTCGGTGACCAGCAGGCCGCGACCCATGCCTCGGATCAAGCCGGAAAGTCCCTCAGGACCCAAACTAATCTCCAGATTGTGCGCACCGCCGGCGTTGGCAGTGCTGGTCAAGCCGAGCTTACGCGCTGAATAGCTACCGAGCAGATAGCGTTGCAGTACACCGTCGGTGACCAGCGGCCGATCCATGGTTGCCACGCCTTCGTCATCAAAGGCCGCCGAGC
>JANNWF010000289.1:0-2300 GCA_031408455.1 Pseudoxanthomonas sp.
CCATCCGGCAGTTGTTCCACTTCGCCAAACTGACCTGAGCTGGCTGCATCTTGCCGGCGTCTTTCAAGCGGCCGAGTTGCAGGCAAAGCATCTGCGCCAAGGTGATGCGGCGCGACATCTCCGCCAGCTTGAGCTGCACGATTTGGGTAGCCGCAATGGGCTTGCCAAACAAAACTCGGGCCTTCGAGTATTCAATCGCCTCGTGCAAGCAAGCGATGGCCGCACCAATCGGCCCCCAGGTGATGCCGTAACGCGCCTGCGTCAAGCAACCCAGCGGACCCTTGAGACCAATCACATTGGGCAGTCGCGCGCTGTCGGGCACGCGCACGTTGTCGAAGAACAGCCCGGAGGTCACCGAAGCACGCAAGCTCATTTTGTGCTTCACCACCTGCGCGGTGAATCCCGGTGTATCGGTAGGCACGATAAAGCCTTGGATGCCGTCCTCGGTTTGCGCCCAAACAATGGCAATCTTGGCCACGTTGCCATTGGTGATCCACATCTTGGCGCCATTGATCAGCCAATCACCGCCATCGCGGCGCGCATTGGTCTTCATGTTGGCCGGATCGGAACCGCCATGCGGCTCGGTCAAACCGAAGCAACCGATCACTTCACCTGCCGCCATCGGTGGCAGCCATTGCTGCCGCTGTTCTTCTGACCCAAAGGCATAGATCGGATACATGCACAGCGAACTTTGCACGGACACAAAACTGCGGATACCCGAGTCACCACGCTCCAGCTCTTGGCAAATCAAACCGTACGACACCGCGTTCAAACCCGCGCAGCCGTATTGCTCCGGCAGAGACGAACCCAACAGCCCCATCGCCGCGATTTCGGGAATCAACTCAGCTGGAAAACGGCCTTCGTCGAAACAATCGCCGATGATCGGCAACACTCGTTCATCGGTGAAACGTGCCACCGAATCCTGCACCGCGCGCTCTTCGTCGGTGAGCATTCCGCGCACGTCGTACAGGTCATAAGGATTAAGCGAAGACATGCAGGCTCCTGCAACAAGGTCGGAAAAATTAGCTCACCATTCTATCGGGGCAAGAAGCAGGGGTCACGTGAAACACGGCGCACCCGGACCAGTCGGGGGTGCTATGGACTCCATATAGGCCACGCCCAGCAAACAGATTCAGCTAAAATTCGCGCCCCTTCTCGCTGGCCTGACGTCATGCAACTCCCTTTGGTGCGCGCAATCATCACCGGCGGAGCCTCTGGGCTTGGTTTGGCTGTCGCTAAACATTTGGTCGCGCAGGGTGCGCGTGTCGCACTGTTTGATGTGGACGCGAGCAAAGCCGCCGCGGCTTTGGACGAGCTAGGCACGGCGGCGAGTTTTCACCTCACCGATGTCGCCGACGAATCCGGCGTGCAACAAAGCGTGATCGCCGCCAAGTCAGCCATGGGCGGGTTGAATGTGGCGATAAGTTGCGCCGGCATCCTCGGTGCCGGCCGCGCGCTGGGTAAGGACGGCGCGATGCCATTGGCGCGCTTTGAGACCACCGTGCGCGTCAATTTGATCGGCAGCTTCAATGTCGCCAAAGCGGCCGCTGAGCAGATGCAGAGCAATGCTCCCGGCGAAGACGACGAGCGTGGCGTGATCATCAATACAGCGTCCATCGCCGCCTTTGAGGGCCAGATCGGGCAAGCCGCCTACTCCGCGTCGAAAGGCGGCGTCGTTGCCATGACCTTGCCGCTGGCGCGCGAATTCGCGCGCATCGGCGTGCGCGTGGTCACTATTGCACCGGGCGTGTTTCACACGCCGATGGTCGATGGCATGCCAGCCGCGGTTTACGAGTCGCTGTGCGCGCAAGTGCCCTACCCCTCGCGATTGGGCAAGCCCGAAGAATTTGCCGATGCCGTCGCCTTTGTCTTGCAGAATCGCTACGTCAACGGCGAGACCTTGCGCATCGACGGCGCGGTGCGCTTGCAGCCGAAGTAGAGCATCGTGCTTGCCGCGCGAATCCAACCATCCACTCGCTAACCATTTTGGCCCCAGCCATGAAAGCCTCGGACATCAAGAAAGGTAACGTCGTCGAACACAACGGCACCGTCTACCAAGTGCGCGATATCGAACGCAGCTCGCCGACCGCGCGCGGCGGCAACGTGACCTTTCGCTTCACCATGTACAGCGTTCCGGGCGGCGTCAAATTCGACCTCAGCCAACGTGCTGACGATGAGCTCAAAGAAATCGAACTGAGCCGCCGTGCGGCGACGTTTTCCTACATGGATGGCGAGCTGTTCGTGTTCATGGACAACGAGGACTACACCCAATACTTGCTGGATCCGGCCGCCATCGGCGA
>JANNWF010000290.1:0-1998 GCA_031408455.1 Pseudoxanthomonas sp.
ATAAGCCTGCTTGGCAGCGCGGAAGCCGGGGCTCAGCCACCTCGGTCTGACGCAGTTCCAATCGTTCAGTACTTGGATCACCGCGGCGTGCTGCAGGCGCCAGCGGGGTTCTCGGGGGCGCTCGATCCCAGCGGTTATCGAATGATCTCCGATAGCGGACAGGGGCCTCGATTTGTAGCCGAAGGCAAGGCCCAGGCTGAGGTCAATCCGTGGACCGGATTTGGCGGAATCGGCAACGGCTGCAATGGCGCGATCACTGCGCTGGCAGTTGCCGGAAATGGGGATGTCTACGTCGCCGGTTTTTTCAAGTTGTGCGGCGACACTTCTGTCAACGGTATCGCCCGCTGGAACGGCTCAACGTGGTCGAGCCTGGGAAGCGGCGGCGAATATGGCGTACAGCAAGCCATCGTGTATGCCATGACCGTCATGGGCGACGACCTATACGTTGGCGGCTCATTCTTTCGCATGGGCGGCATTGAAGCCAACAACATTGCGCGCTGGAATGGCAGTTCCTGGTCGAGTCTGACCGATGGGGTCGGACAAGGAGTGGACGGCACGGTTTTCGCGCTGGCCGCTTTGGGTGATGACCTTGTTGTCGGCGGATCGTTGGGCCGGGCTGGCGGACTTTTCGTGAGTCACATCGCGCGCTGGGATGGCAGCAACTGGTCGAGATTGGGACAACCTGGCACCAGTGGACCGGTCTATGCCCTGACCGCAGTCGGCGACCAGCTCTATGCCGGCGGAGAGTTTCTGCAAGCCGGAGGAACACCGGTAAACAATGTCGCGCACTGGAACGGTAGCGCTTGGTCAAGTCTGGGCAACGCCACAGGCATCGGGGTAAACAATCGCGTGAATGCGCTGGCCATGCTTGGCAGCGATCTCTATGTGGGTGGGGAGTTTGCTCAAGCCGGCGGTGCTGTTGCAAACAGCATCGCGCGCTGGAGCGGCAGTTCCTGGTCGAGTCTGGACGATGGGGTCGGCATTGGAGTGGACGGCCCGGTGCGCGCCTTGCTCGCAGTCGGAAACGACCTCGTGGTGGGTGGGGCGTTCAATCAAGCCGGCGGTGGAGCCGCCAACCGCATCGCAAGTTGGAATGGCAGCAGTTGGTCAAGCTTGGGATTTGGCTTCGACGTTGGCCTTTTTACCGAGGTCCGCGCCTTGGCCATGCACGGCACCGAACTCTTGGTGGGCGGGTCCTTCAGTCGCGCCGGGGACGTAGCAGCCAGCCACTTGGCACGCTGGGATGGCAATGTGTGGTCTAACCTGTCCGGGGGCAGTGGTAACGGCGTTGGCAACATTTATGCGCTGGCTGTTGTCGGTGGGGAGTTGTATGCGGGTGGTCACTTCCTTGAAGCCGGCGGCGTTGAAGCGTCCAACATCGCTCGTTGGAACGGTAGCGCCTGGACCAGCCTGGGCGTTGGCGCGGCCAACGGCGTGAACGGGTCGGTAACCACTCTGGCCGCCATCGGCACCGATCTCTACGTAGCTGGGGACTTCACGCAAGCCGGTGGCAGTGAGGCAACGCGAATTGCACGCTGGAATGGCAGCAGCTGGTCGAGCCTAGGGACGGGCATCGGCATCAATGCAAACGAAAGAGTTTCCGCCCTAACGGCCATGGGTGGCGATCTATACGCGGCCGGAAACTTTTCCAGAGCCGGAGATCGCGCGGCAAACAATATTGCACGCTGGAATGGCAGCGTCTGGTCGAGCCTGGGTACCGGCGATGACAACGGAGTGAACCAACCCGTCAACGCGTTGGCCGCCATGGGCAACGACATCTATGTGGGGGGAGCTTTTTTTCGTGCCGGTGGAATCGAGGCGAGAAATATCGCCCGATGGGACGGCAGTTCCTGGTCTAGCTTGGATACTGGCCCCAGCAATGGCGTGGCGAGCAACGTCTTCGCCTTGGCGGTCATTGGTAGTGACGTCTACGTCGGTGGGGATTTCATTCTGGCGGGCGGACAGACCGTCAACCGAGTCGCCCGCTGGACCGGCCAG
>JANNWF010000291.1:0-14094 GCA_031408455.1 Pseudoxanthomonas sp.
CGTTTCGGTTCGGCGCTTAGCTCCCTCCCCGATGTTCGGGGAGGGTTGGGGAGGGGGTAGGAAGTACATGGCTTTGCTGGCGGTCATGGCGGCCCGGACTTGCATGACCTGGAGCAGCTCAGTCCCATGAGCGCTCGCTGCGGGCTGCCAGCGCAGTGCGAAGCCGTTGCCGTAGCGCAGATCAGCGCGTTCAAGCACGCGACCGTCACTGCCCAACAGCGTTGGAAGGTATTGACCCAAGCGACTCAATCGCTGAGCAGAATCAGTGCGCCCTAGCAGCACTCTGGAGCCATCGGCCAATGTCAGGCTCCAGCTGCCGCGCGGTGACAGACGGACGCCGCGAAGTTGGATGCCAGTGCCCGCCAAAGCGGTGCGCGCACGTTGGTCAAAGTCGACGACATCCGCCAACCGACCATCCGGGCCACTCAGCTCAGGCAACCCTTGCACCAGCGTTGAGCCGGGGGCAGCGAACAGCTCGCCGCGATCCGACAGCAGACGTGAAGCACCCCAGCGGGCGACCGCGTGATGTTCGACGATGCGCAGCTGCAGCACGTCCGGCCATTGCTTGCGTACTTCTACTTCTGCGACCCAAGGCAGACTCATCACCGCGCGATGCACCGCGTCAGTGTCGAGCGCAAAGAATCCCACTTGGGTTTGCCCAGCGACGGCGCTACTGACTTGCTCGGCACTCACGCGGGCAAATTCGGCGGTGACTTGCAAACGCTGGATCGGCCAGCGATTTGCCGCCAGCCAGCCGTTCAGTACGGCGACCAAAGGCAAGCCCACCAAGGCGACGGCGATGCTCCAAGCGAGCGCGCGGACCAAGGCGTTCATGCGCTCCCCGCAGGCAGGGTGGCTGCCAGAATTCGCAAGCAAAGTGTGTTGAAGTCGATACCCAAGGCTTGCGCAGCTTTTGGGACCAAGGAGTGACTGGTCATGCCCGGCGCAGTGTTGACCTCAAGCAACCAATTACGCCCGTGTCGATCACGCATCACGTCGACCCGACCCCAGCCCGCGCAGTGCAAGGCTTGGAATGCCTGCAACGCCAGTTGGCGCATTTCTGCTTCCGCCGCGCCGGTCAAGCCGGGACAGTGGTACTGGGTGTCGTCGGCAACGTATTTGGCGTGGTAATCGTAGTAAGCACCCGCCGGAACGATGCGAATGCTCGGCAAGGCGATGTCGCCAAGCACGGCGACGGTGTACTCACCCGCATCCGGTCCGTCCGACTCGATCAGCTGCTCCATCAACAGCTCGCCGGGATAGCGCTCGGCCAGTGTTATGGCGGCCGGCAGATCGGCGGCGGAATAGACGCGACTCACGCCGACGCTGGAACCTTCGCAGGAGGGTTTGACGATGATCGGCAGGCCTAGTGATTCGGCCGCGGCCAACACGTCGGCACCCGGCGCCAAACGCACGTAGCGTGGCGTCGGCAGGTTCAAGGCCAACCAAACCTGCTTGCTGCGAATCTTGTCCATCGACAGCGCTGACCCCAGCACTCCAGAGCCGGTATACGGAATGCCATGGGCGTCGAGCAAACCCTGCAACACGCCGTCTTCGCCACCGCCGTGACTGCCGTGCAGGATGTTGAACACACGATCAACGTGCTGCGCCTGAATCGCCGCAATCAGCGCCTGCACACCATCCACGGCAAACGCGTCCACGCCCGCACTGCGCAATGCGGCCAGCACGTTGCCGCCAGAGTCCAACGACACCGCGCGCTCGCTTGAAGTGCCGCCCATTAGCACGGCGACTCGCCCATACCGACTTGGCTGGATTGTCATGCTCATGCCTGCACCGCAAGCAAGCCGTGCTTACCGATCTGCTGCGCAGTACGGCCAATATCGCCCGCGCCGAGCAAGATCAGCAGGTCACCGTCGTGCAGTAGGTCGGGCAACACTCGCGCCAACTCGCGCGGATGGCTGACCAGCACGGGATCAACCCGACCGCGCGAACGCACCGCGCGCGCCAAGGCGCGGCCGTCGGCACCGGGGATCGGTGCTTCACCGGCGGGATACACCTCGGTCAACACCAACGCATCGACGCTTGCCAGCACGCGGGCGAAGTCATCCAGCAAATCACGTGTACGGCTGTAGCGATGCGGCTGAAAGGCGACTACCAAGCGGCGAGTTGGCCAGCCCGCACGCGCAGCGGCGAACACGGCGTCCAACTCGACCGGGTGATGACCATAGTCATCCACCAACAGGACTTTACCGCCAGCAAAATCGATATCGCCGAGCAAATTGAAGCGCCGGCCAACGCCTTGGAAGGTCGCCAGTGCACGGCCAATATCTTGCGGAGTCACGCCCAATTGGTAGCCAATAGCCGCCGCTGCCAATGCGTTCTGCACATTGTGTCGTCCGGGCAAGTTGAGCAACACATCCAGCGCCGGCGCATCCGGCAACAGCAAGCGAAAGCGGGTCTGCGCGCCAGTCTGACTGACCGCCTCGGCACGTACTTCGGCACTCTCCGCAAACCCGTAGGTCAACACGTGGCGCGGCATCTCAGCGGCCAAGGCAGCCACTTCGGGGTCGTCGATGCACAACACGGCGAGACCGTAGAAGGGCAAGCGATGCAGGAATTCGGAGAAGGCGGCTTGCACCTGCGCGAAGTCGCCGCCGTAGTTTTCCAAGTGATCGGCGTCGATGTTGGTGACCACTGCGATCAGCGGCGTCAAGCGCAAGAAGCTGCCGTCACTCTCGTCGGCTTCGGCCACCAACCAGTCGCCCTGTCCCAACCCGGCGTTGCGGCCAGCAGCGATCAATTGCCCACCGATCACGAAGGTCGGATCCAGCCCGCCTTCACTCAGCACGCTGGCGACCAGACTGGTCGTGGTGGTCTTGCCGTGGGTACCGGCAATCGCGATGCCGCGACGAAAGCGCATCAGTTCGGCCAACATTTCCGCGCGCGGCACCACCGGAATGCGGCGTGCCCGGGCGGCGCCAAGCTCTGGGTTGTCGCCGCGGATCGCACTCGATACCACCACCACGTCGACGTCGACGACGTGCTCGGCGGCGTGGCCAAGAAAAATCGTTGCACCCGCGTCGGCCAGTCGCTGAGTCGACGCCGAGGCACCGATATCCGAGCCCGAGACGGTGTAGCCCAGCGTGCACAACACTTCGGCAATACCGCTCATGCCGACGCCGCCTATGCCAATGAAATGGACGCGTCGAAAGGCTGAGGCGATGTCGCCTTCTTGCATCAATCGCTTCATGCGCGAGCCTCCGCCAGACAGGCCATGGCCACTTGCTCGGCGGCATCGGTCTTGGCGCAAGCGCGCGCGGCTTCGGCCATGCGCAGCAAGGCAGCGCGATCAGCAGCCAAAGCCAGCAAATGCTGTTTCAGCAACTCGACCAGGGCCGGACCTTCGACGATGCATTCCGCGGCACCGGCGTCCACCAGCCACTGCGCGTTATGCGTCTGATGATCATCGACGGCAAACGGAAATGGCACCAACAATGCCGCCACGCCCGCTGCCGCCAGTTCGGCCACGGTCAATGCACCGGCGCGACAGATGACCAGATCAGCCCAGCCGTAGGCTTCGTCCATGCGCTCGATAAAGGGTTCCAAGCTGACATCAACGCCGGCTTGCGCGTAGGCGTTGCGCGCCGAGTCAGCCATGCGCTCGCCGCACTGATGACGAACGTCCATCTTGATCATGCCTTGCAGCGCTTGCGGCACCGCTTCGTTCAACGCGCGTGCGCCTTGGCTGCCACCCATCACCAATAGCCGCAACGGCCCTGAGCGGTCAGACAAGCGAAGGGCGGGAGCCGGCAATTGGGCAATCTCGGCGCGCACCGGGTTGCCGGCCCACTCGGCGGCAGGCATGGCATCGGGAAAACCAACCAACACGCGTCTAGCGAATCGCGCCAGCACCCGATTGGTGAGGCCAGGAATACGGTTTTGTTCGTGCACTAGGAGTGGGCAGCGCAGCAGCCATGCGGCTATACCGCCCGGTCCGGCGGCGTAGCCACCAAAGCTGATGGCGGCACGCGGCTTGACGCTGCGAAACACTTGAATGGCCTGCATCACCGCGCGCAGCACGGTCATTGGGGCTGCCAGCAGCGCCAGCCAACCGCGACCACGCAGGCCCGAGACGGCAATAGTCGACAGGGCAATTCCGGCGTTGGCGACTAAGCGTGTTTCCAGACCGCGCTGGGATCCCAGCCATGCCACCGGCACATTCCGCGCGCGCAGTGCAGCGGCCACTGCCAGGCCTGGGAAGATGTGGCCGCCGGTTCCGCCAGCCATGATGAGAACAGGCGCTTGCTTCATTGAAGAGTTCATTCAATCGGGCTCACAGAACTGGCCCCAGACTCGGCTCGATCCGCTGCCGACCCGCCACCAGCGGTTGCGCAAAGATCCGTTGGCGCTCGCTGCTAGGCGCGTCCATTTCTGGCTCGACGCGACCCTGTTCCTGGCGCAAACGGGCCACCACTTTCTGAGTCCGATCCAGCTCGTAGCTGACTCGCAGCAGCACTCCGATCGCGGCGCAAGTCATCAATACGCTGGAGCCACCGGATGAAATCAGCGGCAAGGTCAGCCCCTTGGTGGGCAGCAAGCCAAGATTGACGCCGACCGATACCAGCGCCTGCAAGCTCAGCCACAAGCCCACCCCGAATGCGCAGTAACCCGCGAAGGCGCGGCCCATTTCCACACCACGCAAGCCCAACCAGAACGCGCGCCCGCACAGGGTCAGGAACACCGCGATCAGCAGCAAGATGCCCAGCAAACCCGTCTCTTCTGCAATCACTGCAAAAATGAAATCGGTGTGCGCTTCTGGCAGGTAGTACAGCTTTTGAATGCTGCCGCCGAGACCGACGCCAAGCCACTCGCCTCGGCCAATGGCGATCAACGCTTGGGTCAACTGAAAGCCGTCCTTGAACGGGTCGTCCCAAGGATTCATGAAGGAGGTCAAGCGGCGCACGCGGTAGGACTCGCTCATTGCCGCCCACGCCACTAGCGGTGCCGCTGCCAATATGGGCACCGCCGCATGCGCGATACGCACACCGCCCAGCCAAATCATGCCGGCGGTGATCGCGCAGATCAGCATCGCTGAGCCGAAATCCGGCTGCGCCAGCAAGGCGAGCACCATGACGCCGGCCACCAGAAACGGCTTGAGCGCGCCGAACCAGCGCGTTTGCACTTGCTCGCGGTGGCGCGCGAGATAGCTGGCAAGCCAGATAATCATGATCAGCTTGACCGCTTCCACCACTTGGAAATTGGAAAGGCCGAGGTTGATCCAACGGCGTGCGCCATTGACCTCACGCCCCAGGCCAGGCACAAACACTAGTGCCAACATCACGAAGCCAACCACCAACAGCGTGCGGCTGTGGCGTTCCAGCCATTTCAGTTCGGTACGCGCCAACGCCAACGCCAAGCCGGTGCCGATGCTAAGAAAGATCGCATGCCGGATCAGGTAGTAGAACGGCCCCAAGCCCTGACCTTCGGCCACGGCAATCGAACTTGAGGCCACCATCAACAAGCCAAAGCCAGCCAGCACCACCGCGCAATAGAACAGCACGCGGTCGTAGCGGCCCTCGATTTCATCGAGGTGCAAAGCCTGTTGGATACGCTCGACGATCATCAGCGCACCTTCAGCGTGGCAAGGCCGAGCAACACCAGCACCACAGTGATGATCCAGAAGCGCACGATAACGCGCGGCTCGGGCCAACCCTTCAACTCGAAGTGGTGATGGATAGGCGCCATGCGGAATACGCGGCGGCCGGTTAACTTGAAGCTCGCCACTTGCACCATCACCGACAGCGTCTCCACCACGAAAATGCCGCCCATCACCACCAACACCAACTCCTGGCGGACGATGACAGCGATGGCACCAATCGCTGCACCCAGCGCCAGCGCGCCGATATCGCCCATGAAGACTTGTGCGGGATAGGTGTTGAACCAGAGAAAGCCAAGGCCCGCGCCGGCAATCGCCGCGCAAATGATGGTCAGTTCGCCGGCACCTGGAATGGATGGCATCTGCAAATAGGTGGCAAACACCGCGTGGCCAGACGCATACGCAAAGATGCCCAGCGCACCAGCGACCAATACGGCCGGCATGATCGCCAGACCATCCAAGCCGTCGGTCAGGTTCACCGCATTGGAGAAACCAACAATCCAAAAGTAGGCGATGACGACGAACATGCCGCCAAGGGGTATCGCGACGCTCTTGAAAAACGGCACATGAAACGCTGTTGCCGCGCTGACATCGGCGGTCAAGTACAGCGCCAGCGCCGCCGCCAAGCCGAAGATCGACTGCAACAGGTACTTCTGTTTGGCCGGCAAGCCCTTGGGGTCGCGGCGCACGACTTTGCGCCAGTCATCCCACCAGCCAATCCCACCGAAGGCCACCAGCACGCCGAGCACGATCCACACATAGCGATTGCTCAGATCGGCCCACAGCAAGGTCGACAAGGTGATCGCGATCAGGATCAAGGCACCGCCCATGGTCGGCGTACCCGCTTTGACCAAGTGCGTCTGCGGGCCATCGCTGCGAATCGGCTGACCACCCTTCAGGCGCGCCAAGCGACGGATCACCCACGGCCCCAACAGCAGCGACAACAGCAGCGCGGTTAGCGCACTCAAGATGGCGCGAAAGGTGATGTAGCCAAACAGCGCGAATGCGCGATCGATGCCAGCCAGCCAGCTGAACAGCTCAAGCAGCATGACTGTCCTCCCGCTCTTCGCCGCCGCGGAGTGCCGCCACCACACGATCCATGCGGCTGCCGCGCGAACCCTTCACCAGGCACACGACACCGGCGGGCAGACGCCCGCTGAGGCTATCGATCAGGGCTTGCTGGTTATCGAAGTGCTGGCTGTTCACACCAAACGCCAGGCTCGCGTGCCGTGCCAAGTCGCCGACAGTGAACAGACCTGCCAACTTGGCGGCGCGTGCCTGGTGACCGATCTCAGCGTGCCATTCAGCGGCTTGCGGACCGAGTTCTAGCATGTCGCCCAACACCAGCCACGCTTCACCGCCGCCTTGCGCCAAGGTGGCAATCGCGGCGGCTACCGAGGCTGGGTTGGCGTTGTAGCTGTCATCGATTAGCTCAAAGCCATCCGCC
This sequence comes from Pseudoxanthomonas sp., assembly GCA_031408455.1. GTDB lineage: Bacteria > Pseudomonadota > Gammaproteobacteria > Xanthomonadales > Xanthomonadaceae > JANNWF01. Next base: position 7,065 of record JANNWF010000291.1, read on the forward strand.
AGTCGGTAGCGTGTCTGGCGACCCGCTACGGCTTGCGCCCGCGATAGTCCCGTTGCAATGGACTGGATCGGCGTATTGACCGCCAGCGCCATCGCTGCCGCAGCCAGCGCATTGCGCACGTTGTGGCGACCCGGCAAGGGCAACTCGATCAACGCGCTGGCTCCGGCGGCATGCAAGCGGAACTGACTGCCGACGGCAGTGCTGCGGATCTCGCCGGCGCGGACGTCGGCATCTGCTTCAAGGCCGAATCGCAGCTGGCGACGGCCGCTCGCGCGCTGCGCAAACCACTCGGAGAAGGCGTCGTCCGCATTGATGATCGCGGTACCGTCGGCCGGTAAAGCGTCGTAGATCGCGCCCTTGGTTTCGGCAATGCCGAGCAGCGAGCCCATGCGTTGCAGATGCGCCGGGCCGATGTTGTTGACCAAGGCCACCTGTGGCTGAGCGATATTTGCCAAATGGGCGATATCACCGGGCTGACCAGCACCCATTTCATAGATAGCGAAGCGGGTGCCGGCTGGCTCGTCGATCAGAGCCAGCGGCATGCCGATTTCATTGTTGCGATTGCCCACATTGGCGTAGGTCGGCGCGACGGTTTCAAGGATTCCGTGCAGCAAGGACTTGACCGTGGTCTTGCCATTGCTGCCCGTCAGCGCCAGCACGGTCGAACTGCGCTCTGCACGCAAGCCGGCGGCAAGCCGACCCAACGCCAATACGCTGTCGTCAACAATGACTTGCGGCAGCAGGCAATCAGAGACCTGACGCTCGGCCAACAAGGCGACCGCGCCGTTGGCCACCGCTTGGGCGACAAAGTCGTGGCCATCAAAGCGCTCGCCGCGCAGCGCCACGAATACACTCTCCGTCGGCAGCTGGCGTGAGTCGGTGGAGATGGCGCTGACAATGCGGTTGTCGCCCTGCAGCTGACCTTGCGTCCACTGCGCGAGCGTAGATAGTTCTAGCGCCCTCATGCTTGCGCCTCCAGCCAGCGGCGCGCGCAGTCGGCGTCATCAAACGGGTGCTTTTCGCCGTTAACTTCTTGATATGTCTCGTGACCTTTGCCAGCAATCAACACCGTATCGCCGCGCCTCGCCTGACCAAGCGCCAGCGCGATCGCCCGCGCGCGATCGCGCTCAACCTGCACGGCGGCGGGATTGGCAAATCCGGCCAAGGTGTCATTGATGATTTGTCCGCCGTCTTCACAGCGCGGATTGTCGTCGGTGAGGATGGCCGCATCGGCGCCTTGCTCAACCGCCTGCGCCATCTGCGGCCGCTTGCCACGATCACGTTCACCGCCGCAGCCGAACACGCACAGGAGTTGGCCAGCGGTGTGTGCTCGCAAGCTGGCCAACGCTTGGCTCAGGGCGTCGGGCGTGTGCGCGTAATCCACCACCACCAGCGGTGCTGTCTCTGCTGCCTCGATGCGATTCATGCGGCCATTGACCGGCGACAGCGCGGTCAAGCGTTCAACCACCTGCGACAACGGATAATCCAGCGCACGCAGGCACCCAGCAACAGCAAGCAGATTTTCGACGTTGAAGCGACCCAGCAGCCCACTGCGCACAAGATGGCGCGAGCCCGCCTCGATCAGTTCAAAGCTCAGCCCGTGGGCGTCGCAGCGTACGTGTTCTGCATATAGGCGGGCGTTGCTGTCGCCGGCCGCGCTGAAGGTCCAGCTGTCGAGCTCAAGCGGTAAGCGCTCGCTCAAGCCGCGACCGAAGGCGTCGTCGATATTGATGACCGCCGCACGCAAGGTCGACCACGCAAACAGCTTGGCCTTGGCGGCGCCATAGCTGGCCATGTCGCCGTGATAGTCGAGATGATCGCGAGTGAGATTACTGAACACCGCGATGTCGAAAGCGACGGCATCGACGCGGCCTTGCTCCAGCGCATGCGAGGACACTTCCATCGCCACCGCGCGCGCGCCCAGATCACCTAATTCGGCCAAAGCGGCATGCACGCTGATGACGTCAGGCGTGGTCCGCTCGCCACTGCGCCGCACGCCGCCGAAGTCCATGCCCAAGGTGCCCAAGCTGCCCGCCGGGCCATGCGTGCCGGATTGCAGCGCCTGCGCCAGCAACTGCACAGTGGAAGTTTTGCCGTTAGTGCCGGTCACACCAATCACGGTCAAGCGTGCCGATGGCTGCGCATAGAAGCGGTCGGCAATCGCACCCAATTGACGGCGCAGCGCAGGCACTTCGACCGCGAGGTCGGGCAAATCCCATTCGTGGCCGACGGGTGGTTCCACCAACACGCAGGCAGCACCACGCGCCAAGGCCTCGCCCGCATGCTGCAATCCGTGCGTGGTGGCGCCGGCCAAGGCAACGAACGCACTGCCCGGCGTCACCCTGCGGCTATCCAAGGTCATCGCTGCGACTTGCACTTCAGCCAGAGCAGAGGCGATTTCGCAGACACCGTCCAACAACTGGCGCAGCGGCATCGTGCTCATGGCAGCAGACTCACGGCAGCAGCCCCACGTTGTCGGGCACCGATTCGGCTTCGGCCGGCAGCAAGCCATCGTCGAGACCGGGCGGCGCGAGGGTGGTGGTAGTGCGCGCAGGAACGGCCGCAAGCAAGCCGGGAACATCATCCGGCGGCACGTTCATAACGCGCAGCGCGCCTTCCATCATTCGCCCGAAGACCGGCGCTGCGACCAGACCACCGTAGTAGTCCTTGCCGCTAGGATCGTTGACCACCACGACCACCGAGAACTTCGGGTTGCTGGCCGGAATGAGCCCCGCAAACAAGCTGATATAGCGCTTCTGATAACCGCCGACGCTGGCCATGCGTGAAGTGCCGGTCTTGCCCGCTGCACGGAACCCAGCGACTCGCGCCAACTTGGCGGTGCCCTCATCGCCAGTCACGGTTTCCAGCATGCCGACCAAGGTCGATGCCAGCTGCGGATCGATCACCTGCCGGCCCGGATTACGCGCGCCATGAATGAAAGTCGGTGGCACCAGCACGCCGCCATTGCCGATCGCGGCATACGCCTGCGCTAGCTGCAGCGGCGTGGTCGACAGCCCATAGCCGTAGGAAATGGTCGCCTTGTGCAAGATGCCCCAGCTACGCGGCCCTGGCAGCACGCCAGGCGACTCACCCGGAAAACCAATGCCGGTAGCTTCGCCAAACCCAAACCGCCGCAGCACATCATGGAAATGCTCGTTCGACATTTCCAAGGCGAGCTTGGTCGCGCCCACGTTGGACGACTTGGTCAGCAGTCGGGTGAGATCGATCTTGCCGTAGTTGTGGATATCGCGAATCGTGTGGCCGGCGAGCGGCATCGTGCCCGGCGTGGTGTCGATGATGGTTTCCGGCAAAAACTTGCCAGTCTCCAACGCTGCGGCGACGGTGAACGCCTTGATCACCGAACCCGGCTCCAATACGTCGGTCACCGCGCGATTGCGGAACGCACCCGGCTCGAGCTCCACATCGCGTGCATTCGGGTTGTACGACGGCTGATTGACCATCGCCAACACTTCACCAGTGCTGACTTCGAGTACCACGACCGAACCACTGCTCGCACCGTGTTCAAGCAACGCGGTCTTCAATTCGCGATAAGCGAGGTACTGCACGCGACGGTCGATCGACAAGGTCAGATTGCGACCGGGTTCGGCGGCGCGAATCAAGTCCACGTTCTCAACGATGCGGCCGCGGCGATCACGAATGACCTTCTTTGCGCCCGGCTTGCCGGTCAGCCACTCGTCAAACGCAAGCTCCAGACCTTCCTGGCCACGATCATCAATGTTGGTGAACCCCAACACGTGCGACATCACATCGCCAGTAGGATAGAAGCGCCGGTACTCGCGCTGCGCGGCAACGCCAGGCACTCCCAGCGCCATGATGACATCGGCCTCATCCGGATTCAGATGCCGGCGCAAATAGACAAACTCTTTGTCGGCGCGCTGCGCCAGCCGCTGCGACAGCAGCTCGATGCCGGTGCCCAAGGCCTCAGCAAGCTCGGGCAGCTTCTCTGGATGCAGCAGCAATTCCTGCGGATTGGCCCAAATCGAGACCACCGGCGTGGAGACCGCCAGCGGCTCGCCTAAACGATCCGTGATCATTCCGCGCGAGGTGGCGATCGGCATTTCGCGCAGGAAGCGCGCGTCGCCTTGCTGCTGATAGAAATCCTTGTCGATCAGCTGCAAATCAACCGCGCGTACTACCAAGGCAACCGTCGATAGGCACAGCACGCCGGCCACTACCAGTAGGCGCCGACGGGTGTCCAGCCACGGCGAGCGATGGCGCACGGTACTGCGCTTGCCTGCCCCTGATGGTCTCAACGCGGAGTGCTTCATTGCTGCAGCACCTGCAACTCACTGGCCTCGGGATACTTCATGCCAAGCGTGGTGCGCGCGACTTGCTCGATCCGGCTGGTCGCCGCCCAGGTGGCCTGCTCCAATTGCAAGCGCCCAAACTCGATATTCAATTCGTCGCGTTCGCGCTCCAAGTCGGTGAGCGCAACAAATTGTTGGCGATGTTCGTGACGCGCGTAGACCACGCCGACACCACTGCCTACCACGGCCAGCACCAACAACAAGAAGGCGACCATGCGCAGCTTCATGGCAACCGTTCCGCCACACGCAATACGGCGCTGCGCGCACGCGGATTGCGCACCAACTCGGCCGAATCCGCCTTCATTGCGCCACCAATCTCGCGCAAGCTCGGTGCGTCGCTGGGCAGCGCCGGCAAACGCCTGTTGCCGGGCGCCGGCCGCGAACGTGTGTTGATGAAGCGCTTGACGGCGCGATCTTCCAAGCTGTGAAAGCTGATCACCGCCAAGCGCCCGTTTGGCTTCAGCGCTGCATGTGCCGCCAGCAGCCCGGCATCCAAATCGTCCAGCTCACGGTTGATAAAGATGCGCAGCGCTTGAAAGCTGCGTGTTGCCGGATTCTTACCGGGCTCGCGGCGGCCAATCGTCGCCTCGATCAATGCCGCCAACTCAGAGGTGCGCTGCACGGGTGCTTCGGCGCGCCGAGTCACGATGGCGCGGGCAATCCGGCGGCTGAGCTTTTCCTCGCCGTATTTCCACAGCACGTCGGCAATGTCAGTTTCATCGGCGTGCGCCAGCCACTCGGCCACCGACTCGCCGCTGTCAGGGTCCATACGCATATCGAGCGGGCCATCGGCTTGAAAACTGAAGCCGCGCGCGGGTTGATCGAGCTGCGGTGATGACACGCCCAAGTCCAGTAGCACACCATCCAGCCCATCACCCACCGCATCCCACTGCCCCAGCTCCGCGAAGCTGCTGCGGCGCACGCTGACGCGCGCATCCTCCGCTTGCAGTTGCTTTGCCTGCGCCATCGCCTCGGGATCCTTGTCCATCACCAACAGCCGACCCGTCGGGCCAAGCTGAGCAAGCACGCCACGCGCATGTCCGCCGCGGCCAAACGTGCCATCCAAATACTTTCCATCCGCCCTCACCCGCAGCCCGTCCATGACCTGCGCAAACAGCACCGGGATGTGAGTGGGGTCCTGCTGCGCAGGGTTCCCGGTCATCCCCGTTAAAGCCTGAGATCGAGCATGTCGTCGCTGACCTCGTCTTCGCCGATGGTCTGGCGAATCTGGGCCAGGTGCGCTTGCTCGCTCCACAGTTCGAATTTGCTACCCATCCCCAACAACACCGCTTTTTTGTCGATGCCCGTCGCGTTGCGATGGCTGGCCGGCAGCAACAAGCGGCCGCTGCCATCCAGCTCGACGAACGTGGCTGCACCGACCAACTTCAGTTGCAAGGCGCGATGCACCCGCTTGGCGTTTGGCAGTGCGTTCACCTGATCGCGCACGCGCTCCCACTCAGCGACCGGATACAGCCACAGGCAACCTTGCTCGTAGGGGTTGTAGGCCACCACCAGACGACCCGCGCATTCGCGCACGACGGCTTCGCGGTGAGCGGTGGGCACCGCCAGCCGACCCTTGTCGTCAATCGTGATTGCAGTCTCGCCTTGGAAGTTCATGACCACGGGGAACCACTATTTCCCCTAATTTCCTACGTCTGCCCACATTAGGCAGCGTTCCAAGGCGTGTCAAGGAAAAGCGAAACTTTGTAAACCGTGGCTAAACTCTTGCCAGCGTTAGGATTTATACCGAGGGCAACGACTGAAAGGTATTCCTTTGGAAATACATTTACTTAGCGGACATTGCTAACAAAAGACTAACGTTGCAGGGATGATTGCATTGCGACTCAACCAACCGAAGTGGATTTGCTGCGGCGCAGCAATGGCAGCGCCGATAGCCGTCTGAGACACCACAGGCGTTGGCTGGGTCGGGCGTCAGCGGGGTCGAGCAGTCGCGATGGTAGGCGACTCCACTCGGCAGCCATGCGAAGCCGGGCCACTGGCGGCGATGGTCACTTTCGGGCCAGTAAAATGGCAGGCCAGATTGAGACGGAATTGGAGCCCTCGCATTCGGGGTCGCTGCCCACACGACGCATCGGTGAGCAGCGTGCGGTTTTTTCGGCCCCACCAATCAGTGCGCCGATTGTTTCCCACGACCGCACCAATATCCCGTCGCACAGTTCCGACGGATCGAAGTCAAAATCACTCTTACGCAACAATTGCCGCAGTGCGCGCTCAGCGGCGCGCACTGCAAGGCAATCCACTCAGCTCAGCTTTTGCGAGTGCTGATCGCGTGGAACCCCAGCATGCCTACACCGGCGGCGGTGATCAGCAGGCCCCAGGTTGCAGGCGCATCGGGGCCCAGGTTCAACAGGTCGATCACGCCGAAAGCAACACCGACCAAGGTCAGCACGATGCCCCACTTCAACGCCGCTACGCGGCGGGATTGTTCGTCGGCGGCGAGCATGGCGCGAATCAAATCTTCACTGGTGTTGGTTTCCGCCAAACGGCGCTTGAAGCGCGATTCGACAACGATCTTGATGGCCATCACGATGCAGATGAACAAGGTGATGGGGATGAGCAATGCGAAATCCATGGTGGTCTCTCCGAGGGCGCAAACGGGATGTCTGCTTGCTGGGTGAGAGACGGTAGGTTGCGGATTGGTTGCACTGTTTCTGTAGAAGAGCGGGGCTGGGGGCTGGGGG
>JANNWF010000292.1:0-11418 GCA_031408455.1 Pseudoxanthomonas sp.
AGCGACCCGGCACCCGGCAGCAGTGGCGCGCGCCGCGTGCGCAGCGATCAAGGCTCGCCCACGTTGCTGGTTAACTCGATTGGCCTGGATGACGAAGCTGCACGCCGCGCCACGCTGTGGGCCGCAGCGCGCTACTGGTACAGCTGCGAATGCGCGCTGCTGCGGAACGATGCGGTGCTACTTGAGCCCGATCAGTGCGTGACGTTGACCGTGGTGAACCAAGCGACCGCTGGCTATCGCTACAGCCTCAATGCCCGGCTGCTGCGGGTTATTGGCGTGCGTGGAGTTATCGGGCAAGAGCGAGTCGAGCTAACCCTGTGGGGCGCAGGCCCGTGAACACGGATCGAAAGGAAAAGGCATGAGCACGTTTGCGCTGGCGCACGACGACTACGTAAAGAACGGCAATTTTGCGGGCGTTCTCGGCAGCAGCTCGCCATCCCCAGTCGTCGGCAGCTTCTCCGATCTGCAAGACCTGCGATTGTCGAAAGTGGCAGGCTGGAATGACCTTGGAACGCAAGTGTTCTATGTGACGTTTGCAGCCACACTTCCGCTGCAAATAGTGGCGATACTGGACTTGCGCTACAACAGCTCGCTGCTTTGTCAGATTCATTACATCGACACCGCAAACAATTTGCAGGTGATCCGCGCCGAATCCGACGTGATCGAGTATCCGACGAGCGACTTCGTTCGTCATCAATTCGGGATTCTCGGCGCGCCAGTTCAGGCGAAGGGTATTCGGATCATCCTCGGAGACAGCACGCCAAGCATCCCGCTCACCATTGGACGCATCTGGGCCGGCCCTTTGTGGACTCCCACCGACGGCATTCAGAACGACTGGGAATCGAGCGTGATCGACCCCGGTGAGATGGGTTTGAGTCGCGGCGGCCAAGGCTATCCACGCCTGCGGCAACGTCGCCGCCGTGTCGATATGCGGCTTTCCCATGTCCCCTATGCATCCGCTTTCGGCAACGCGGCCAACGACATCCTCGACTTGCAGCAGATCGGCTACCGCGTCGGCACCACCTCGCCAGTCATCGCGTTTCCGCGCACCCGCGACGCTGCAGGAGCCATCGACATTCACGCCATTCACCGGCTAGGCGTCTACGGCCACCTCACCGAGCCGCTGTCCATCCGCCACGTCCAAAGCGACCGCTTCGACACATCGTTTCGAGTGGACGAGCTGCTGTAACAGATCAGAAAGACGGGGCGACGGCCGAGGTGCTTCAACACCAAAGCCGCCACCGAACCGCGCGAATGGAATCGCGTGATCCAGCCAAAACCCCGCCACCTCCCGGGAGGCGCGGCGATGATGGCATTTCCAACACGGAAAGTTAATTGCGTGAGCATTAAACCGATGATTGCTTGGCCGGGCGGTAAACGCCGGCTGTTGCCGCACCTGCTGCCGCTAGTGGCAGCCCTTCCTCACCGAACCTATGTTGAGCCCTTTGCAGGCGCAGCTGCCCTGCTGTTTGCCAGAGAGCCTTCGAAGGCTGAGGTGCTCAACGATATCGATGGCGACTTGGTTCGCTTGTATCGCGTGGTAGCCAACCACTTGGATGAATTCGTCCGCCAGTTCCGCTGGGCGCTCGCGAGCCGCGAGCTATTTCGCTGGGCACAGCTGCAGCACGTCGACACGCTGACCGATATTCAACGCGCAGCGCGATTCTTTTACCTCCAGAAGCTTTGCTTTGGCGGGCGTGTCACTGGCCGCACCTTTGGGGTGGACCGCCGATCACCACCGCGCATCAATGTGCTGCGCATCGAAGAAGACCTGAGCGACGCACACATCCGGTTGGCCAACGTCGTCATCGAGCACCTGCCTTGGCAGCAATGCGTAAGCCGGTATGACGGCGATGACGCCATGTTCTTTCTGGACCCACCGTATTGGCAAACAGAGGGCTACTCGGTTCCCTTCGAGTTCGAGCAGTACGAACAGCTGGCAGAAGCGATGGCGAGCCTCAAAGGCAACGCGGTGCTCACCATCAATGACCACCCCGACATGCGTCGCGTGTTTGGCCGCTTTGAGTCCACGCTGGTGCCAATCAGATACACGATTGGTGGCGGCAAGGGTGCCCAACGATCTGAACGCATTTACCGCACATGGGCATAGCCGAAGCGCGTGGGACTGGCCTTGCTGGATGGACCGGATTGAGCGTCACTGCCACTCCAAACGGAGGAGTAGTTGATGCACAGCCGACCCGCCACAAACGCCGCGATGGACCTAGCCCACTCGCATAACCTTAGCCCCGATGAAGCCCTTTTCATGCAGCAGCTACCCAGCACTTTTCTGCTGGCAGCTGCAACCGGCCAACTCGACCTAACCCGGATGGCCCGCGAGGAGCTGGCCAGCCGTGGTCTAGGCACCACAGGTAAATGGGTGGGCTTCGACGCGGCCACCGCCACATGGGGCGCTTAGTCGCCGCCGCTAGTTACCGCAGCTGCAATATCATTGCCGTGGCGGAAGGTTTCCTGCCGCTACATTTATCGCGCTTCTAAGGCTCAATTTTTCGCGCGTGGCTACACCCAGGGCCGAGTCCCGAGTCCCCAGTCCCCAGCCCCCAGTCCCCAGTCCCTAGTCCCTAGTCCCCAGCCCCTAGCCCCGCACCTTCCACCAGCTCTACTCAAACCCGTTCCGAAATACCTCACTCAAATCCAACTCATCCGCACCAATATCAAACGGCGCGGTTCGCAGTTCCCGGTCAATGTCGTCGGTGACTTGGGCAAGGCTGGTGCCGCGGTCGATCACTGCGCTGGTCGGCAGCAAACGACCATCGCTGGCCAAGGTCACGGGTGCTTCTATGCTGGCCGCATCGGCACCGGTTTGCAGGCGCCACGCAGCGAGATTGCCGCCGTCTTCAATCGCGCTGCCCGGCCTGCCATCGAAAAAACTGCAAGCGCTGCCGTCGTCGAACCACTGAAAATTGGTTCCTGTGGCACCGTTCAAGCCAGATAAACCACCCAGCTCATTGGCAAAGCGAATACCAATGCAAGCCGCGCCGGTGGTCTTGATCAAGTTGTTCACGATGCGGGGATTGACGCTCGCGGGACGGCCGGCAATGGGGTCGAAGTCTTGCAGGGTGACGCCAAAGTAGATCGCCGCCTGGCCGATATTCGCAGTGCGCAGCAATGTGTTGTTGGCGATGATCGCGTCGCGTGATGCATACAGACCGATGCCGGCACGGCCAGTGTCGCGGATGAGGTTGTTACGGACGATGCCGCGAATCGCTTCAAAGTAGCCGGGGTTTTCAGTCAGATCGAAAAACTCTGGGCTAGTGTCAAAACCAACCAAGATGCCGCCCTCGCCAGTGCGTTCGATGACGTTGCGCTGGATCAAGGCATCGGTCGCGCCGCCTTTGAAATACACGCCATTGGTGGCGATGTCGTGGATGTAGTTGTCCTCGACAACCATGCGGGCCGAGTTGACGTTGTCGATACCTTCCGCGTTCTTGTCTTCAAGCGGCGTGCCGGGCGGATAGATCTTGCCCGAGCCATAGATCTCGCAGCGACGAATGGTCACGTCATTGGACTTGGGCGTGATCTTGACCACGTCGCGACCGCTGTCTCTAAGGATGCAGTCTTCCATCACGACGTTGGATGCGCCGCGGCCGCTCGGATTGCCGACTTGCTCCCAATCGGTCTGCAGGAACACCGAATAGATCGCACCTCCGCTGACCTCAATCCGCGACAAGCGGCTACCGCTGGCGTTGGGGTCGATCTGCACGGCGATGCTGTCCTCAACATTGATATTGCAATGAATCCGCGCCCATTCGCCGGGTTGCGAACGTAGTGTGAGCGGAACCCGCAATCGCACTTCGCATTCGTTGTAGGTCGCGTTGCCAGCAGGACCGCGCAAGGTCACCGTGTCATTGGCTTGGACAATTTCATTGGCCGGATTCAGTACGAAATTAACGGTTCGAAATGGGGCGTTGATCGAACCTGTGCCGGTACTGTCGTTGCCCAAGGTGGAGACGAACCATTCCGCCGCATTGGCATTGCCTGTGGACAACGCCAACAGGCTGACGAGCAGCGCTTGTGCCGCTGCAAAACTAGCTGTCGCCCTGCTCAGCGCGCTCACAGTTTGGCCGCCGCTGAACTCGCCAGCGCGTGCAAGCGCTCAGCAAGTGCCGCTTGGCTGTTGCTATCAGCGCTGGCCATGCCGGTGACGTTAAGCGAAAGCAGGCGGACTCCTTTGCGAACGTGCAGCTGTCGCGCCCCTATGACTTCGGCGGTCGCGGTGGACATCCATGCGGCATCACCCAGACCTGCGAGCAATTGCCCGTTCGAAGCCACCGCTGGCGCGCCTCCTGCAACGTCAGCGTCTCCCTCATTGCCGATCAAGGCATCAAACAGGATCTGCGCTAGAGCTGGGTCATCGGCTTCGCTGACTTGCAGCATCAGCATGCTGATTTGACCGGGGTTTTCCATGCTTGCCCACAGGCAATTTTCCGGGTCGTCGCTCATCAAGCCGGCGGCTTGCGCGAGCACGGCTTGGGCGTCCTCAGCAGTTAGCAAGTCGCAGGCGTTCGGCATGGGTGGAGCAGCGATGGTGGGCGCCGCGATGGCACTGGTTGCCACCGTCGGTAGCCCCGAATCGCTAGTGTCTGCGCCTTTCGGTTGGCAAGCAGTCAAGACAAGCGCTCCCGCGCCGAGCAGAACTATGGATCGAAACACGTGAGTCATCGCAATCTCTCAAGCAGTAAAAGGCACGGGCTGCTGGCCAGCCGCCAGTCCCTTACCTGCTCATACGCCAATCAAGCGCAAACCTGACATCGCGCCGACGGCGCTTGTAGACTCCGCGAATCGCCGCTGTCAGCCAACCAACGCCGTGATAAACGAGCCACCAGGCGAGATCACCCAGCTGCTGCGGCGTTGGCACGCGGGCGACAGCGATGCGCTGGATGACTTGCTGCCGCGGGTCTATGCCGAGTTGCGCAAGCTCGCCGCGCACGAACTGCGTGGCCATCAGAACCACGAAACCTTGCAGCCGACGGCTTTGATCAATGAGGTATTCGCGCGGCTGTTGGGCGCAGGCAAGGTCGACATCAGCAATCGCAAACATCTGTTTACGACGGCTGCCAAATTGATGCGGCAAACCTTGATTGATCGCGCCCGCGCGCAGCTGCGCGAGAAGCGCGGTGGCGGGCATTGGCAAAAGGTCGACTTTATCGAGGCGTTGGCGCTGCCCATCGAGGCGAATACTCAGTTGCCAGCGCTGGATGAAGCACTCACCACCTTGGCAAGCCTGGATCCACGCATGGCACAGATCGTCGAGCTGCGCTATTTCGTCGGGTTGGAAGTGTCTGAAGTCGCGCAGTTGCTGGAAGTGGATGAGCGTACGGTCTACCGCGATTGGGCGATGGCGCGCGCGTGGCTGCGCCAGCGCATGAGCTGATGGAAGAATGTCTGCCCATTGCTTGAAACGACGTACGTAGTCAACGATGACTGCCATTCTCGACATCGGTCGCTTTGCCGCCCTGAAACACGCATTCCAGGACATCTGTGATGCGCCAGCCAGTGCGCGGGCGCAGCGCGTGGATGCCTTGGCTGTCGATGACCCGGAGTTGGCGCGCGAGTTGCGCGTGTTGCTGGAAAGTCTGGATCCCGCCGATCTGGTGGCCCCCGATGAGCGCGTCGAACTCGCGCGCCTGCAATTCGGGCCATTCACGGTCTTGCGGCGGATCGGCAGCGGCGGCATGGGTGAAGTGTTTTTGGCGCAACGCACCGATCAGGGTTTCGTGCAGCAAGTCGCCCTCAAACGTGTCCATTGGCTGGCGCGTTCGCCTGAGCTCACGCGGCGCTTTCTGCGCGAGCGCCAACTGCTGGCGCGCCTCGATCATCCCGGTATCGCACGACTGATCGATGGCGGTGTCACCGCCGACGAGCGGCCTTGGTTGGCGATGGAGTTTGTCGATGGTTTGAGTTTGCTCGCGCATGCGAAATCGCGCGCCCTCGATTCGCGTGCGCGGGTGCAGCTCTTTCGTGGCGTCTGCGCTGCGGTTGCCTATGCGCATCGACATCTAATCGTTCACCGCGACATCAAGCCTGCCAACGTGCTGGTCACCGAGGATGGGCAAACCAAGCTGCTGGACTTCGGCATCGCCAAGCTGCTCGACGACGATGACAGCGAGCAAACTCAGCAAGGCAATCGTCTGTTGACCTTGCGCTATGCCGCACCCGAGCAAGTCGCGGGCGAGCCCAGCACCACGGCCACGGATGTCTATGCACTCGGGCTGTTGCTTTATGAGCTGGTCGCTGGCTGTTCACCGTATGCGGATGCATCGAGCAGTGGCAATTGGGGCCGTGCCGCATTGAGCGAGGCACCGCAACCCATGGCCGGCGCGATGTTGGCCTCGGTCGCCGGTAATCGACGCGCCCGTCGCGAGCTCATCGAGCTTGATCGAATCACCCGCAAAGCGATGGAGAAAGTGCCGGCCGAGCGTTATTCCGACGTGGCGGCTTTGGATTCCGATTTGCAAGATTGGCTGGCGCAGAAACCACTGCGCTCGGGCATCGGCAGCGCCAGCGCGCAATCCCTGTTCTTGCTGCGGCGTTTTCGCGTGCCATTGGCCTTGGCCGCGGCGACCTTGCTGGCTTTGAGTATCGGTTTGCTGCTGGCGCGCGCGCAGGCACTGCGTGCCGAACGTGAAGCGCTGTCCGCCAAGGTGCATCTGGACGCCGTGCTGGAAGTGTTGGGCGCGGCCAACCCGGGTTACTTCGCTGGCCGCGATCCCAGCGCCAGCGAGTTCTTGCTCACTGCCGCCAAGCAACTGGCGGCGACTCATCCTGATCGCCCCGAGCTGCGCCGTCGCGCGCTCACCGAAATTGGTCACGGCTTGATCAACTTGGGCAAATTCAGCGATGCCGCCGAGGTGTTGCAGCTGGCCTTGGCAGCGGCGGATCAAGATTCCCAAGCGCAGCCCGCCGACGTACTGGGTGTGCTGGCGTTGTTGATCGAATCGTTGACTGATGACACCGATCGCAAGCCCCTGCTCGTCATCGCAGCGCGCATCGAGTCAATGGCGATGGCAACGCCAGCCAGTTCCACCGACGCACTCGACGCGCTGACTCGCGCTGGCGCAGCCATGTCGCGCCGCGGCGAATTTGCCCGTGGCGAACGTTTGTTTGCATTGGCTGAACTGCGCTTGCGCGCGTCCGCTCCGCTGCCTTCGCAGATGGAAAACTTCTGGCGGCAACGCGGCTGGGCAGCGCTGCGTGCCAACGATGGCGCACGCGCCAGCGCTTTCTTCGACCAAGCCGATCAAACTACGACAACCGCCAAGCCACTCCTATCGACGATGCGCGTCGCCGAAGGCGATCTGTTGCAGGTGCAAGCGGCATTGCTGCTTGGCGACACGGGCAAGGCTCGCCGACGCTTTGAGGAAGCGCGACCGGTATATGCCGCCGAGTTCGACCCCACGCATTCCGAAACCGCTGTGTTCGCCTTACGCGAAGCGCAGCTGCTGATGGCTGAAGCCCAGTACGCTGAAGCCGACGCCATCGCCCGCGATGTGCAAACCCGCTTGGCTGACGAAGGCACCGATTTCGCCCGTGATCGCGCGGTGATCCAATTGTTACGCGCCGAAACCCAAGCATCGCTTAGCCACTGCGACGAGGCAGCGATGCAACTGGATGCGGGTCGCCGTGGCATCGAACAATTGCAAACGCGACTGCCGCGTGAGCTTGCCAAACTGGCCAGCGCATCAGCGGCGGTGGCGCGCCACTGCGAGGCCAAATAGCCGATCTCGGTCTGTGTAGCAGCGCCGGAAGGCGTGATGCCTTTTGCGCAGATCGCTGGAATCGCGCCTTCCGTTGCTCCTACAAGCCTTCAATTCGACGCAGGGTCTTGGCCAACACATTCAGCCAGCGATGCGCTCGCTGATGGCCTCGTCCGTCAGCACCCGCCCACGCAACGAATTGCTCATCGCCTCAGTGATGACCACATCAACAAACTGCCCAACCAAACGCGCATGGCCGGGGAAATTGACGTAGCGCATGTTCTCGGTGCGACCGGTCAATTCGCTCGCGTTTTTCTTGGAGACTCCCTCGACCAGTACGTTTTGCACGCTTCCGATCATGGCTTTTGAGATGGCCTTGGAGTTGCCATCGATAGCGGCTTGCAGGCGTGCCAGTCGCGCCTTTTTCTCCTCAAGCGGAACCGGGTCAGGCAGGTTGGCGGCCGGCGTGCCTGGTCGCGACGAATACACAAAACTGAAGCTCTGATCGAAGCCAATGTCCTCGATCAGCTTCATGGTCTTCTCGAAATCCACATCAGTTTCGCCGGGGAAGCCGACAATGAAATCCGTGCTGATACAGATGCCAGGACGCGCTTCGCGCAAGCGGCGAATCTTCGACTTGTACTCAAGCGCGGTGTGGCCGCGCTTCATCGCCGTCAAAATGCGATCCGAGCCCGCCTGCACCGGTAGATGCAGGTAAGCCGCAAGCTTGGGCACGTCGCGATGGGCTTCGAGCAAGCTGTCGGTGAACTCAACCGGATGCGAAGTGGTGTAGCGAATGCGACCGATGCCTTCGATCTGCGCAATCGCGCGAATCAGCAGCGCCAGATCGGCATCAAAGCCATCTGCGGTCGCGCCTCGATAGGCGTTGACGTTTTGACCTAGCAAGTTGACTTCGCGAACGCCCTGCGCGGCGAGCTTGGCGACTTCCAACAACACGTCGTCGAATGGCCGACTCACTTCCTCACCACGGGTGTAAGGCACCACGCAGAACGAACAGTATTTCGAGCAGCCCTCCATCACGGAGACAAACGCAGTCGGTCCCTCCGCACGCGGTTCTGGCAAGCGATCAAATTTCTCAATCTCGGGAAAGCTGATATCAACTTGCGCCTGTCCAGTAGCACGGCGCGCTTCGATCATCGCCGGCAGGCGATGCAGGGTTTGCGGGCCGAACACCAAGTCGACGTAGGGCGCACGCTTCAGAATTGCCGCGCCTTCTTGACTGGCGACACAGCCGCCGACACCAATAATCACATGGGCATTCTTCTGCTTCAGCGGCCGCCAGCGGCCCAACTGTGAGAAGACCTTCTCTTGCGCCTTTTCGCGAATCGAGCAGGTATTGACCAGAATGACGTCGGCTTCGGCCTCGTCATGAGTCAATTCCAACCCGTGTTCGGCTTTGAGAACGTCGGCCATTTTGTCCGAGTCGTACTCGTTCATTTGGCAGCCGTGGGTCTTGATGAAGAGCTTGCCGGCGGCCGGTTTTTCGGCGGTGGCATTGAGCTGCTTCCCGGTCATGGCGATTATTCCGGTCGGGATGGGCGCATAGTTTAGCCGCCAGAAGTCAATCTGGTGGCACAATCCGCAATGCTTGTCCGTGCGGTTCACGGAACTTCTCTGCAAACGGAGCCTCATACTGCGCTGTGATCACTCGTCTGCTAGTGCTGTTCACCTTGTTGTTTGCTGCACACGCGAGTGTTGCTGCGACTAGCGTTTTGTATCGCTGCAAGGGCAAGCAAGGCGAGATCGCGTATGTCAGTTCCCGCGCCGGCTACGGTCAGTGCACCGCGGTGCGGACCTATATCGATACGTCGGCCGCAGCGCCCAAGCCAGCCACGGCAGCGGCTGCACAGGGAAAGTCCACTCCGCAGGCCACGGCGAGCAAGCCGAGCGCGTCGAGTATCCCGGGTGCTGCTGGCAAACGCGTCGAATTCCGCACAGCGGCAGGCGATGCCAAACCCGAGACCGTCGCTGATCCCTCCGGCAAAGCGAAAGTCACCCGCGGTTCTGTGTATCGTTTCGTCAAGAACGGCGTTACTCACTACACCAATCAGCGTCCGGCGGGCGGCGCCGAAGTGGTGTTCTCGTATACCGAAACCTGCTTTGCGTGCAGTGCGCGGCCCGGCTACAACTTCAGCTCAGTCGCACTCAATACCACCGCTTACGTCGACGAAATCCGCAGCGCCGCTGAAACCGCTGGCGTCGATGAAGCCCTGATTCGCGCCATCATTCATGCGGAGTCCGCATTCAATCCGAATGCCATGTCCAACAAAGGCGCGCAAGGCTTGATGCAATTGATCCCAGCCACTGCGGATCGCTTCAATGTCTCCGAGCCATTCACCCCGGCGGAAAACATCCGTGGCGGTGCGACCTACCTGGCATGGCTGCTGAAGCGCTTCGACGGCGACACCCGTTTGGCCTCAGCCGGCTATAACGCCGGCGAAGGTGCTGTCGACCGTTACAGCGGCGTTCCGCCCTACAACGAAACCCAGCTCTACGTCGAGCGCGTGGCGATCTTGCATGAGCGCTACAAGGGAGCATTGGCCACCGCTGCACCGAGTGGAGCGGTTGCCTCAGCGGGTGGGACGTCCGGGCAACCCTAGTTCAGCGATTGCCTTGATGCAGGCGGGCGTGGGGATGCTTGGCGCATCGGCATATCAACGAATACGAATGCAGAACCTGCGACGGTTTCACCCCGCTTGATCTGTATTCCTACAACAGCAAGCAGAACAATCAGCCGTGGCCATACGGGCCGTCCGACGGCGGTGAAGACAACAACATCAGTTGGGATCAGGGCGGCGCATTTGCGCAGCAGCGCAAAGCGGCGCGCACCGGCATGGCCTTGACCTTGCTATCTGCTGGCGTGCCGATGTTTACCGGTGGCGACGAGGTGCTGCGCACCCAATTTGGCAACAACAACACTTACAACCTCGACTCCGCCGCCAACTGGCTAAGTTGGACGTTTGATGCGGACGACACCAATCACAAAACCGCCGTCACCCGCTTGATCGCATTCCGCAAAGCGCACCCGGCGCTGCGGCCAGCCAATTTCTATGCAAGCGTTGACACCAACGGCAACGTGATGGAGCAATTGCGCTGGTTCAAGCCCGACGGGGCGCAAGCCGATGCGGCGTACTTCGATAGCGCGTCCAACCATGCCATCGCGTGGCGGATTGACGGCAGTGAGTTGAGTGATCCCAACAGCGCGATCTACATTGCCTACAACGGCTGGTCTGGCAACGTGAACTTTTCGCTGCCGTGGCCGGGCGCGGGCAAGCAGTGGTATCGAGTGACTGACACCGCCAGCTGGAATGACGGCCCCAATATGGTGGTGGCGCCTGGTGCGGAAGTACTGCTGGGCGGCGAGGGCACCAGTTACGGATTAGAGGGCCGGTCGGTTTTGTTGTTGATCGCCAAGTAATTACAAGCAAGAGATATGCCCACGCTAGGAGACGTCTAGCGACATGTGGACAGAGCAAAACTTCATCACGTCTAAGGCGTCATCCACACGAATCGTCATTCCCGCCAAGGCGGGAATCCAGTCGCTTGACGACTTGGCTGCTCATCGGGTGGCACTGGATCCGCGCCTTCGCGGGGATGCCAAGAGATAAGGAATGCAAATGGGATTAGAGTGGCGCAGAGCTGTTGACTTAAGGGCCGCAGATGCGTTGGCGCTGGGGGTTGG
>JANNWF010000293.1:0-5205 GCA_031408455.1 Pseudoxanthomonas sp.
GCGATTGTGATCGCCTTGGCTGCTCTGGTTGCTTTGTACGGGGTGTTGCATCTGCTCCGCAGTCGGCAACCGGCGTAGTCTCTTTTTATTGAGGATTAGATAGCGGCGCCGGGCTGTTTGCGCGCTCGGTTCCGCGTGCCCGCAACCCCGCTTTCCACGCACGCAGCGTGAACAACGACGCGTGGCGGTTGCGTTGTGCTCGTAGAGCGGAGCTTGCTCCGCTGCGGTTCAGAAAGGCAGCCGAGCAAGCTCGGCTCTACGAGTCGAAGCGTTCCATTCATGTGAGGCAAACACAGAGCTTCAATATGCTTCGCGTCTTGCGCAATGAATGAAATATTATAACATTGGCTTAGTTGCTCTCGAAGGCACCAAGTTATGACCACCGTGCAAGCAAGTATTTGTCTACGACGTTCCTCACTGTATATCGGCTTGCTGCTGCCAGCCTTGGCGATAGGCGCGGAGCGGTCACCTGCCAGCGATGCTCGGCATGAAACCCCTGCCGAACTCGACGAGGTAGTTGTACATGCCAGTCCACTACGGCAGGGCGCCGAGGCATTGGCGCAGCCGGTGGAGATATTGACCGGCGAGAAGCTGGATCAAGTGCGAGCCGCTAGCCTGGGCGAAACGGTGGGGAAACTGCCGGGCGTGCAGAGCTCAAACTTCGGCGCGGGAGTGGGTCGACCCATCATTCGCGGATTGGATGGTCCGCGCGTCAGTACGTTGTCGGGTGGTTTGGCGACGCAGGACGTTTCCACCATTAGCCAGGATCACGGTGTGACCTTGGAGCCATTCCTCGCCGATCAAATCGAAGTGCTCAAAGGCCCGGCGACCTTGCTGTATGGCAGCGGGTCAATTGGCGGCCTGGTGAATGTGGTCGATGGGCGAATCGCGGAGCGCCCGTTGGCGGAAGCATTTCAGGGCCGCGCCGAGTTCCGTACAGATTCGGTAAGCGACGGCTCAACCGTCTTGGCCCGGCTGGATGGGTCCGCCTTGGATGGAGCGATGGTGTTGCACGCGGACGCGCTGTACCGCAATCAGCGCGACTACGACACCCCTGATGGCACTCAAACCAACAGTTTCATCGATACCAAAACCGGCGCGCTTGGCACCTCTTTTGTCAGCGACGAAGGCTTCTTCGGCGTCTCCTTTGCCAAATACGAAGACACTTACGGCAATCCGGGCGAGCCAGGCGATCTTGCCAACGGTGAACGCGGGGTGTCCTTGGATCTGTCGCAGGATCGCTTCGAGGCCAAGGGCGGCTTGCAGCGCGAGTTTGGATTGTTCTCGGGTCTGCGCGCCAGTTTGGCCCACACGGAATACGAGCACACCGAGTTTGAAGGCGAAGGAGTGGGAACCGTGTTTTTCAACGATGCCACCGAAGGTCGCGTGGAGTTGACGCATGGCGTCGCCGGCGGCTGGTTGGGTGCCATCGGCGGACAGCTGTACACCCGCGAGTTTGAAGCGATCGGTGAGGAGGCATTTGTGCCTCGCACACAGACTCGCGCAGGCGGGCTATTCGTAACCGAGCAGCTGACCTGGAACGACATTCAGTTCGACCTTGGCGCCCGTGTCGACAAAGTCCGATCCGATCCAGACGGTGCCTTGGATGAGCGCTCATTCACTCCCCTGAGCATTGCCGCCGATGCGATCTGGAAGGTGAACGATCAGTGGCGGCTCAGCCTCGCGATTGATCGTGCCGAACGCGCGCCGGCGGAGGAAGAATTGTTCGCCAACGGCCCCCACGTCGCGACCGCATCGTTTGAGATTGGCGATCCCACGCTGGATATCGAGACAGCCAATCAAGTTGAGGTTGGCGTGCATTTCCACAGCGATCAATTCGAACTAAAGGCTGCGCTATATCAGACCCGTTTTGATGACTTTATTTACCTGCGTGATAGCGGCGAATTTGAAGCAGTTGAAGAAGGTGAAGATCCGCTGCCAATTCGGCTGTGGACCGCTGAGGACGCCACGTTTCGCGGCTTTGAAGTCGAGGCCATTGCGCACTTGGTCGACTCCGACTCCGGGCGCTTGGACGCGCGCCTATTCACCGACCAAGTGCGGGCCACGTTTGATGCCGGCGGCAACGTGCCCCGCATCGTGCCCTCACGCGTGGGCGCTGATCTGCGTTGGAATACCGACGCATGGCGCGCGTCAGTAGGTGCCACTCGCTATGACGAGCAAGGCGACGTAGCCATCAATGAAACCCCAACCGACGGCTACACCTTGGTCGACGCCCACTTCGCCTACCACTTCGATGCTACGAAGCTCAGTTGGGAAGTGTTTGTCGACGCCAACAACCTAACCGACAAAGTGGGACGTGTGCATACGTCGTTCTTGAAGGATGTGGTGGTGCTGCCGGGGCGCAACTTCAGCGCTGGCGTGCGGGTGTTTTTTTGAGTGATGAGGCCATTGCTCCGAGCGAACAACAAGCAATCAATATCTCCAACCAAGAGCGCGCTTGCGTCTGCCGTTGCTGTTGCTGTTGCGCTTGATCTTGGGCCCCGTCATCGCGCCGAGCAGCGGAGCCGGGCTCGGGGGAAAGGCGCGAATGTTTGAGCACAAGGATGTGCGCGCTCGGCCGCTTCGCGGCTACGCCTACGCTTCGCACGGTTGCGCCGGCCCGAGACTGGCGAGCAGCGCAGGGTACGGCGAAGCCGCGCGATGCTCGGGTCGCCTTTCTTTTGGTTACTTTTCTTTGGCGAAGCAAAGAAAAGTGACTCGGCGGCCGCTGAGGCCGACGAAACCTTGCCGCGAAACCAAAAGTCGCGAGTGACGGGCAAGAAAGTGGATTCCGGCGTTCGCCGGAATGACGGCTCTGAGAGTGGATTCCGGCGTTCGCCGGAATGACGGCTTTGGGAGTGAATTCCGGCGTTAGCCGGAATGACGAGCTTCACGGCCTCCGCGAGAAAGAGCAAAGCGCCACCCCCTACATCTCAATATGATCCAACCCATGAAACTGCCCAATCGCATCGACCACGGCAGCCAGGTGCGGAGTGATCTCGGGGGCGTACAAGCGGGCGCGTTCGACGTGCTCGGTCCAGCCGAAGATCGACTGCCGTAGCTGCTCCTCAGAGCGCACGCGATCCAGTACATCGCGCAGCAAACGAGCGAATTCGCCGGTGGTGGGCGAGTTCCCCAAGGCGACGAACAAGCGCACCAACGAAT
Organism: Pseudoxanthomonas sp.; assembly: GCA_031408455.1. Classification (GTDB taxonomy): domain Bacteria; phylum Pseudomonadota; class Gammaproteobacteria; order Xanthomonadales; family Xanthomonadaceae; genus JANNWF01. The sequence goes on from JANNWF010000293.1 coordinate 3,166, forward strand.
CGAGCAGGTCGCCGGCGTCTGGGGGCAGACCGAAGTCTTCCAGCCGAAAATCCAGAAATGCGCCTTCGGAGTCGGTCCACACCCGATAGGCCAAGCGCGCCAACGAGTGATACAACGCGTCCTCGGCGATCACTAGCACCAGCAAATGCCGACGATTGGCGACCAAGGTCGCTGAGCCTGCGGTCCATTCACCGCTGCTGGCAAAGCTCACCAAGCGCAGCTGATCGGCAAACTCGGCGGCTTGCAGTTGGTCGAGGATGAGCACGGTGCGGGCTGCTTCGGAATAGGCGCAGGCCTCGGACACCGCGCGCTCGAACGCGGTCAAGCCGGGTTCGGGCGGACCCACACTGCCGTCATCCAATTGCACCGCAAGCGCAGGCGGTGGCAGATGCGGGCCGCTGAAGTCGTGATACAGGATATGTGGATAGTCGAGCGCGTGCGCCAGCGCATTGGCAAACGCGGTCTTGCGACGGCCACCCCGACCATCCACATGCATCAAGCGTAGATGAGACTGCTCAGCATCGAAAACGCAGCGCAGGGCGTAGTCGTAATCGGCGTTGGATTCAAAGCCGAAATCGGCGAGACGGTGACGTAATGACACGTTGTTGGACTCGCGTGACGGAAGCTGAGTTTAGCCGGCAGCGGTTCAATCCCCGCTGCCGGCGGGCTTGCTCATTCGGCCATTGATCGCACTCAAGGAAACCAAGCGGCCCAACGGCCGAGGCCGCGAAGGAACCTGTTCTCCGGCAGGTTTCCTCGCCGCTTCCGCTTACGCAAAATCTACATGGCGCGAATCAATACTTGACGCTGCACCCATAAGACTGCGTCATGGCCGTCGTCACCGGCTTGCCCGCAGCCAGTTCGGCCAATGCAGTACTGACGTATTGGGTCGCCTTCGGAATGTCAGCGGGATCGGCGCTGGGAATGCTATCGATGGCGCCGGCATAGCGCAGAACGCCAGTGGGATCGATGACGTACATGTGCGGGGTGGTCTTGGCTGCATACATGCGCCCGGTCACGCCGGTGGCATCGAGCAAGTAGGCGGTACTGGCGGTTTTGGCTTGCGCGCGCAAGCGATTCGCAGCGCCGCCATCGACATTGCCTTGTTTGCCCGCTGCGGAAGAATTGATGCTAAGCCAAACCACACCGTCGGCAGTGGCCGCCGTCTGTTGCGCCTGCATATTGCTGCTGCCGTAGTGCTTCTTGACGAACGGACATTCGTGATTGGTCCACTCCAGCACCACGGTTTTGCCGGCGAAGTCAGCCAAAGAATGCTCAACGCCATTGGAATCGGTGAGGGTGAACGCGGGCGCAGGCTCACCGACTTTAGCGGGGCCGGCTTGCGCTGCGGTAACGGCCAGAATCGAGGCGAAAGCAGCGGCGATTGACAGGTACTTCATAGGGTGGATTCCTCCTTGCGACAGTCGTGACTCAAGTATCAGGGAGACGGTGTTACATGCGCGTTGACGAGCAAGGCTTGGTCGCCCTTCACCAACAGGAAGTCAAAGTGGGCGGGCAGGCCGACGAAGGCATCGCTGATGGGTAAGCGCATGCGCATGCCGCCATCGAGCTTGCTCCACATCGGGTAAGCACCGTTGACGATGACCTGCGCCGCAAGCGGAAAAACTTCCCACGCCGCGATATCGGATGGCAAGTTCGCGCTGCGGATGTCGATCAGCACATGGCTTTCGACATGACGTACAGCAGCGTTGGCTTCAAGCGGTCGCGGTTGACGCGTGCTGGCCCGATCAAAGTCGGCGATCCAGCGAGGATCAGCCGCGGCAAGCTCTGCGCCGCGCCCCGTCGTGATGGGTACGCTCAGTTGGTAACTGCCGCTACCGGGTATGCATTCGATCTCGCAGATCAACCAGCTGGCCTTCGCTGCAATCGTTATCGACGAGTCAGAAAACTCTTCTGGAACGTGCAGGGTGATCGGCAGCAGCACGGTATCCGCGTAGCCAAAATTGACGATGCCCTCGACGTCGAATCGCTGTGGTGCCGGCCATTCGATGTCACCAACAGTGACGCCGGCCGGCAACT
>JANNWF010000294.1:0-22637 GCA_031408455.1 Pseudoxanthomonas sp.
GCTGCAAGTACTCGATGATGATGCTGGTCTCGGCGACATCGCGATCCCTATCCACCAGCAGCGGAAACTTGCGCAAGGGCCAACGCCGCAGCCACTCGGACGCATGCTGCGGCGAGTCGGGCCAGATCGCGCGGAACTCGAATGGCGTGGCGTTTTCGTACAGCGCGATTAGCACCTTCTGCGTGTAGGAGGAGAACAGGTGGCCGTAAACAATGAGTGACATCGAAGATTCCCTCAGTTCAATCCAACGGTGGAAAACTGCTTCGGCCGAAAATGCTCCGCATTCGGGGCAAATTCGGTCAAGCATCCATGCATACTCGCGCGTCCGACAAGCCGTCTGTCCAACTAGGGCGGGTCTCGACCCGCCGCCTTCAGGTCGACGCTTTAGAAGTCTCCCGAATGCGTGGGGGTCAAGACGTCAAGACCCGCCCTATGCCTTTCGTCACTCGTACGGCAACGGCACGACGCCGCATATTGGAGGCTGTCACAGTCGCAGTATTGGCAGGTCGAGCGGGTCTGCTGGGAATCGCGCTTTGGCATGCTTCTGACCCAAGTCCGACACCACTTTTTCTTCAATCGTCCCACCATCGATAAACACCAAGAGATCTCCATGAAACGCACCGCACTCGCTTTCGCCTTTGGCTTGTTGTTCTCGGCATCCGCCTTCGCGGCTGAAACGGTTCGCTACGTGCTGCTGGTGGATGGCGGCAAAAAGGCCGGCGAGCAGGTCGTCGAACAAGGTGACGATGGCCGCACCAAGGTCAGCTTCATCTTCAAGGACAACGGCCGTGGGCCTGAGTTGAAAGAGGAATTCGCCCTCGCGCCCGACGGCACTTATCGCGATTACAAGGTCACCGGCACCACCACCTTTGGCGCCAAGGTCGAAGAGTCTTTCCAGCGCAGCGGCGACACCGCGACTTGGAAATCGACATCCGAGCAAGGTTCGAAGACCGCGAGCGAGGGTGCCATGTACATCCCGCTTGGCGGCAGCCTGGAATCCATCTCGGTGGCGCTGGCCGCGATGGCCAAACGCGGTGGTGACAGCCTGCCGCTGCTGCCCGGCGGCACCCTGCGTCATCGCGTCGTGCAGGAAACCCAGATCGAAAGCGACGGCCAACCGCGCACTGTTCGCTTGATCGCGCAGACCGGACTGGGCCTTTCGCCGCAATACTTCTGGTCGACCAAGCCTGCACCCGGCAGCGATGAGGCGCCGCGACTGTTCGCTTTCATCGTCCCGGGCTATCTCGTCGCCGTGGAGGAAGGCTGGGAGGCCAGCGGCGAAGCGCTTACCAAACTGCAGATGGCGGCCGAGGGCGCCACAGTTAAGGACTATGCCGCGCGCCAGTTCAAGCCGCTAACTGGCCTCACCATCATCAAGAACACGCGCGTGTTCGATAGCGTGGCGGGCAAGCTCGGCGCAGCGTCCGACGTATACGTGCTGCGTGGTCGCGTTACCGCCATCCTGCCGACGGGGTCGCCCAACGCCGGTGTGGAAAATGAAATCGACGCCGCCGGTCGAGTGATGCTGCCCGGCCTGTTCGACATGCACGCGCATGAATCCGGACGTTGGAACGGCGGCCTGCATTTGGCCGCCGGTGTTACCACCGTGCGCGACATGGGCAACGACAACAAGACGTTGCAGTTGCTGATCGACGAGACCGCGCGCGGCGAATTGCTCGGTCCACAGATCGTGCCGGCCGGCTTTCTCGAAGGCGAAAGCGAGTTTTCCGCCCGCAACGGCTTCGTCATCAAGACACTGGACGAAGCCAAGCACGCCATCGACTGGTACAACCAGCATGGCTATCCACAACTCAAGATCTACAACTCGTTTCCGAAGGAAATTCTGAAGGACACCGTCGCCTATGCGCACAGCCGCGGCATGCGCGTCAGCGGCCACGTTCCAGCGTTCCTGCGTGCTCAGGACGTGGTCGATGCCGGCTTCGACGAAATCCAGCACGTCAACCAACTGCTGCTCAATTTCTTCGTGACGGCGGAAACCGACACCCGCACGCTGGAACGTTTCCGCCTGCCGGCCGAGATGACCGTTGACCTCGATTTCGACTCAAAGCCGGTGCAGGACTTCATTGCCTCGCTAAAAGCCAACAACGTCGCCGTCGACCCCACGCTCGCCACCTTCGATTACATCCGCCAGCGCGCCGGTGAAGTGTCCAAGGTCTACGCCCCCGTCGTCGATCACCTGCCGCTGGACCTGCAACGCCAATTCCGTGTCGCCGAAATGAACATCCCCGACGACGCTACCGCCGCGCGCTACAACGCCAGCTACGAAAAGATGGTCGAGTTTGTCGGCCGCCTGCACAAGGCCGGCATCGTCGTCCTGCCCGGCACTGACGCGACACCCGGTTTCACGTTGCATAGCGAACTCGAACTCTACGTGCAGGCCGGCATGACTCCCGTTGAGGCCCTGCAAAGCGCTACCTCCGTCAGCGCCACCGCCGCGCGTGTTGACGCCTACCGCGGCAGCATCACCGTCGGCAAACTCGCCGACCTCGTACTGGTCGATGGCGACCCCACCCAAGACATCAGCGCGATCCGCAAGGTCGCCCTGGTACTGACGCAGGGCAGGGTGGTCTCGCCGACAGCGGTCTATACCGAATTGGGGATCAAGCCCTTTGTGGCTAATGAGCCGCAGGTCAGGACGATCACCAGCGAGCCACTTGAGGGGCTGAAGGTTGGGGAGTAGGAGAGAAAGCATTGGGGCGCTCCCAAGCTCTTGTAGAGCCGACCGAGCAGGCGAAGGCATAACGCGCGCGCAGCGCGTGAATTTGCTCGGCTGCTCTTCTTCCCGCAGCCCACTCCGGCCGGGTCGCCCATACAGCAAACTCTCGACACGCTGTCAGCTCAATTTCCGAGCCTTGGCTGAAAAGAAATTTGCACTCCACAGGCGCAGGCTTTGCCGCTGCGGCGAATCTAGGAAGCGCCTGACGTCTTCTGCCGCATCGTCCCAATCGATCACCGCGATCTTTTCCAGCAGGGCGGTCTGCAACCAAGCCATATCGACTTCGAGCCGCTGCTCCTGCCACGGCCCCAGCTGCACCAACGCCGATTGCAGTAATCCAAGGTTAGGTCGCACGCCTTGCGCCACGTACCAGCCGAAGTCGAACCAATCGCGGCCCTTGAGAAAAGGGCGGCACAGCAGCGCATGAATCTTCAGCGCAAAGTTGCTGGGCAAGTCTTGATGGGCCAGCTCGAAGTCCAGTGGAAAATCGAGATAGCTGTAAGCGATTCCAGAGCCTGCGGGCGGATTGACGTCGATCTCGAGCTTGATCCGCAGTTTCTTGTCTGCAGGCCCGTGTAAGAAACTCAGATTCAGTTGCTGACCAACCGAGTCACCCTTGAGCAGCGCCATGCGCACGGCCCTGTCCATCCTGCTCTTGTCGAGAACTTCCGCCCGCAGACCGAACTCGCTCAACACACTGACCAAAGGCTGCAGATAGCGTCCCCACTCGAAGGCAGCATCAGGTGCCTTGAGAATGAAGTCCAAATCTTCTGAGAAGCGCGGCAGCTTGTGTAAGATGCGCAAGCTGGTGCCGCCCTGAAATGCGGCCACTTCAAAGAAGTCGGCCCGCCACAATCCGTACAGGGCGACTTCTTGCAGGATTTCCTTGATCGCTTGCTCTTCTTCCAAGGCATTGCCTGCCTGATAGCGCAACAGGCGTTGCTGAATGATCTCAATCATCGCCAAGCGCCTCGCCCAGTCGGGCAAGGAATACGTGCACCCGCCGTTGGCTGTAGACCCCAAGCAACTCCCGGATTTGCTCGCCGCTAATGGTCTGCAAAAGGTCGGCATCGATGCGCAGCCCATCGACAAGCCAGCGCATTCCCTGCCATTCGCGCTTGCGCAAACAAATCAAGTCCATCAGAGCGCGCAAAGGCCGGGCAACCAACGCGGTTTGCCCATCCAGCTGAATGCGCTCGACTTGCATCAGAAAGCTGCCGGGCTGCAATGCCAACGGATGAAATGAAAAGCTGCCGAACACATCATGCTGATTCGCCGACGACTTTCGTCTAGGAGAAACGCTGGCAATCGTGCGGACCGCCTCAGGAATCCAGCCGTGATATGAGAGAGCGGATTCAAAGGACACGAAGCTTCCGGCCACAAACGCCTGCGCCAGCGCAAACGGATGTACAGGCCGCCTGCGTAACCCACTGGCCACCACGTACCGACCCCGCCGCAACCGCAGCAACTCGCCCGCCTCCGTGGCCCGATTGACCAAATGGTAGCGGCGCTGATCGCTGCCACTGAGCAACCGCCGAAGCTGCCCTTCGGACAACACCCGGTCAGTCAGGCCGTTGGCGAGGAGTTGCGTGGTCAACGTTTGCATAGATGGCGTGCTCAGGAAATTCCAGAAACTTCCGAATTGTGGAAGATTAGGTGCCTGAAGTGCGCAATTCAATTGATCAAGTGGTCCGAGAGTCCAGAAAGGTAAGTCGGGGCGAGACTGGCGTCCAACACAACTACACTTGAGCACGGCTGCTTCAGTGGTACACCATGCTTCGACTTGTCATCCTTCTTACCTGTTTGCTTCTCCCAGCCGTCGTAAAAGGGCAGCCCGCTGAGCTTTTTGGAATTGAACTTGGGGCTTCTCTCGACCTTGCCCGATGTCTCTCATCGGAGCGCGACAGTAAGACGATTTACGTTCCTGACGGCGAAATTTGCTGGTACGCGAAGATTGGCGAGGTATTCGATCTAGAAACAACTGAGTTCGCACTTATTGCAGTCGTGATGAGCTCTACATCGAAACCCGACTTCCTCAAATCCGACGTCAGCCTGATCGTTAGCGAAGGTCGCGTCGTCCAGATCGTGATTCCGACGTTTGGCGAGAGGTCGTGGTCCGAAGTGCAAGGGCGCCTTATCAAGAAGTTTGGCCCGCCAAGCAACAGGGCGACGCTCCCACCTGGCTCAGTGTGGGTGGAGACGTCTGACTGGGGACTGGGGGGAGGAGACAAGCTGGCTCACCGCGCGTTCGGTGGACCAGGCAAAGAGAACCAGGGCGTCGTCACGGCGACAGCTAAGGAATGGAGTGACAGTGCCCATGAGTTGGGTAGGGAGCGCGAATCTAAGCAAAAGCAGCTTTGATGAATTCTTGGGGAACTGCCGATTAAGCCGGGAGCAGGGTCCGGAAACAGGGCAGAGTGACTTTCCGAGGAACAGGGTCAGAGCAACTTTCCGTTGGCATTCCCAAATCCTCCGAACACCCATGTGTTCGAGCCCCCGCTCCCAGCCACATCACCGGCCTAATCCATGGACTTCCTGAAAATTCTCAAGTCATTCGAGGAGTTTGTTTACGAGGCGTTGACTTGGTTGATTTTACTTCCTCGCACGCTGGTTCGGATCGTGCTTTCCCCCGGCCAGATGACCGATTACGCAAGTGCGCAGATGGTGTCGCCGGACGACAACCGGTTTAGCGAGGCGATCAGTCCGCCGTTGTTGCTCATTTTGTGCGTGGTGATTGCCCATTTCATTGATGTGGGCATCCGCGGTCCGGTGCCGGTGGTCGCGGGTTCGCTGGCGCATGCGCTGCTGGCATCGGAGGAGAATTTACTGCTTTACCGGACGATCGCGTTTGGTGTGTGGGCGCTGGCGGGTGCGGTTTATCTGCTTTCGCGCACCGGGCGCGCGGTGAACAGAGAGACCTTGCGGGTGCCGTTCTACGAGCAGTGCTATCTGGTGACGCCATTCGCCTTGCTGGTGTCGCTAAGCGTATCGCTGACGTTGTTGCAACAACCGTGGGCGAATATTGCCGCTGGCGTGCTGCCGGTTGCTGGCGGTGTGTGGTTTTGGTTTGCACAAGCGGCGTGGCTGAGACGGCGAGCGGGTTTTGTGGTGTGGCAAAGCATGCTCGGGGCGACGGTGGTGCTTCTGGTTGGAGCGGTCGTGAACGCTGGCGTGGGGCATCTCCTCTCACATAGCTACCGTGCGCCTGCTGCGACAACTACGGCGGCTGACAAGTAGGCTGCTCAGGTCGCGCTTCCCGAAGTCGGACGCCTGACGAACCCACGTGCTCGAACTCCCCAAGCTCAGCTTTTCGAACCTCATCGCCGCCCTACAACCCGACGGCGCCGACAGCCACACCTTCGAAACCCACGCCAGTTGGGCGCAAGGACGCACGATTTACGGGGGATTGGCTGCGGCACTTGCGGTGGAGGTGGCGCGGCGGCATGCGCCGCAGTTGCCGCCGCTGCGGGCGGCGCAGTTCGCGTTTACGGGGCCGTTGGCGAGTGGTGATCTGTTGCGGCTGACGCCAAGGCAGGTAGCGGCGGGGCGCTCGTCCACGTTTGTTGAGGTGAGTGTGGGAACGTCCACCGGGGCCACCTTGCGTGCCTTGCCGTGGTTCGGTGTAGCGCGGACGTCGGCCTATGCCTACAACGACATGGCGTTCCCGGTGGTGCCGCCGCCCGAACAGTGCTCGCTGTTCTTCGTCGAAGACTTCGTGCCGAGCTTTACCCGTCAGTTCGACGGCCAACTGGCAGGTGGAGCCCGCGCGGTGTCTGGCAGTGCGGTTCCCGAGTTGTTGATCTGGCTGCGCCATCGCGATGTCGATGCGCCGGCCAGCGAGGCGGGTTTGATCGCGCTGGGTGATGTGCAGCCGCCCGCGGCGATGTTGATGTTTACCTCGCCGGCACCGATCAGCACGGCGACGTGGTCCATCGATGTGGTTGGTCACGCGATGCCGGGTAACGACTGGGTGCTGGCTCGTATCCGTGGCGAAGTGATAGGCGACGGCTATTGCAGTCAGGCCATGCAGCTTTGGAGCGCTGACGGGGTGCCGTTGTTGTTGTCGAGGCAGCAGGTGGCCATGTATGTTTGAGAGGGGGGTGGCCATTCGGGCAGACGCGGACCGATGGTCCGAGCTTGGCCTTACCGCCCTTGTAGAGCCGAGCTTGCTCGGCTGCTTCTAGGCAGAACCTGAAAAAGCAGCGGAGCGAGCTCCGCTCTACCAGAGCCAGAGAGCCTGGTCATTGAATCTGGGCCTAGCTTCGAACGTGTGCCCCGCTCAGTCCGACGCCGGCGGCTTGCACACAGCCACCGGCCCGCACTCAAGCGCGGTGCCGGCACAGCAGTTCTCAGTCAGATAGCCGATCAAGGCATTGATGGCGGGGAAGTTCGCGCGGTAGCAGACAAATCGACCGCGGGGTTCGCCGTCGACGAGTTTGGCGTAGCTGAGTTCTTTGAGGTGAAACGACAAGGTCGGACTTGGCATGCCCAAGTCCGCGGCCAAGTCGCCGGCCATACGGCCTTCGGGGCCGGCTTCGATGAGGCGGCGGAAGATGGCTAGCCGCTTGGCGTGGCCCAGGGCGGTCAGGACAGTAAGTGCTTCTTTCATTTCCATAGTTATAGAATAGTAGAATGTTACTCGTTGGTAAGGCTTACTTCCTACACTCGCCCAGGTGACCTGTGACTGATCGCGTCTATAACGTTTTGTTTTTGTGCACCGGCAACTCTGCTCGCAGCATCCTAGCTGAGGCCACGCTGGGGGTGCTCGGTGCGGGTCGCTTTCGGGCCTTTAGCGCCGGCAGTTTTCCGAGCGGCAAGGTGCAGCCGATGGCTGCCGAGATCGCCCAATCGCTAGGCTATCCGGCCGAAAAGATGCGCAGCAAGAGTTGGGATGAGTTCGCCGCCGCAGATGCGCCGGTGATGGATATCATCATCACCGTCTGCGACAACGCCGCCGGCGAAGCCTGTCCGGTGTGGCTCGGTCATCCCGCTGTCGCGCATTGGGGTGTGCCTGATCCGGTCAGCGTTGAAGGGTCTGAGGACGCTCGCCGCCACGCCTTTCTGGACGCATACGCGACGCTGCGCCGGCGCGTCGAACTGCTGCTGTCACTGCCCTTGGACAAGCTCGATAAGCTCGCGACGCAAGCGAACCTGCGCGAAATCGGAACAGTTGGCGCGGCATGACGCACACTCGCCGCTTGCTCTCGGAGTTCATCAGCACCGGCATGCTGCTGGCGGTGGTGATTGGCTCCGGCATCATGGGCGAGCGCCTCGCCGGCGGGAATATCGGGATCGCGTTGCTGGCCAACACCCTCGCGACGGTCGGCGGCCTGTACATCCTCATCGAAGTCTTCGGACCGGTCAGCGCGCACATGAATCCGGCGGTCAGCCTGGTGATGGCCACGCGGCGGGAGCTGCCGTGGCCGATGTTGCCGGGCTATGTGCTCGTGCAACTTGGTGGGGCAGCCTGCGGCGCGTGGTTGGCGCACGCGATGTTCGATCTGCCCATCCTGCAGTGGTCGAGCAAGCTCCGCAGTGGGCAAGGCCAGTGGATTGCTGAAGTCGTTGCGACCGCCGGTCTGCTACTGGTGGTGCTGCGCGCGCCCGTCGGCCGCACTGCCGCCGTGGTCGCGGCTTATATCGGTGCAGCGTATTGGTTCACCGCATCCACCTCGTTCGCGAATCCGGCAGCGGCCTTCGGACGCATGTTCAGCGACAGCTTTGCCGGGATCGCGCCGGTAAGCGTCATGGGCTTTGTGCTGGCACAGCTAGTTGGCGCTGGGATCGGTGTGGGAATTGATCGCTTGCTTGGATCACCAATAGCGATGGCTGAAGCTCGGGCGTGAACGCTTGTTGCGAGAAGCGGTGCCTCATGTGAAATCGGCACCGATCCGAATTCCGGTGGATTGTTGTTGCGCCTCGACCTATCAATGAGCGACCTCAGCCGTCCCCGCTTTGCAGATGCGCGTCACGACTGTGGGTCCAGAGGCCATGGCGTGTGCGGTCAAAGGCAGGCGAGACCATTGACATCAGGCGGCGGCGCAACCGATGTCTGCCGTAGTTGCCGTCCTTACTGAAGCGGCTCCGGTGCCGCCACCAGCACCCGATTGCGCCCGCCCTTCTTGGAATCGTAGAGGGCGCGATCAGTCTGCTGTTGCAGGTGACCTATCGATTTGCTGGAACTGGCCACACCAAAACTCGCAGTCACCACGCCGAGGCTCGCCGACCCGGAGTGCGGCAACTGCAAGGCTTGAACCCGCTGGCGGATCTGTTCCGCCAGCATTGCCATCGTGATCGCCGTGGCTTGCGGCCAAAGCACCGCAAACTCTTCGCCACCAATGCGCGAGGTGCGCCCGCCGACCTCGCGAGCGACGGTGTCCACTTCATGAGCGATCTTGCGCAAGCACTCATCGCCGGCAGGATGGCCGTAGGTATCGTTATAGGACTTGAAATAGTCCACGTCGCAGAACATCAATGCCAGCGGTGAGCCAGCCTCGTTCGCCTGTTTCCAGGCTGATGCCAGCGCCTGATCGAAGCCACGACGATTGGCCACCCCGGTGAGACTGTCGGTTTGCGAGAGGCGATCCAGCGTGTCGGCCAGTTCGGTGGCACGGTCGCGCTGCTCGGCCAGTGAACGCACCAGACCGATGTTCTCGAACTGGTAGTCAAGCGAGCGCACCGCGAAATCGCGAAAGCGCTTCGCCGAGCGATACATGAACAGCATCCAGATGATGACCAGCACGCCGAGAAAGCTGGAGTCCGACTGTCCGCGAGCTAGCAGAAAGATGCCCACCGGCAACATCGCCGGCAGCGAGAACGCAACGAAGGCCGAGATGATCACCGAATAAGCAATCGCTGCCCCGGACAGCAGCGCGCCAACGGTGAGCACCACCACCGCGAGCTGCATTTCGTTGGCCATGCTCGCCAAGTAGACCGCATACGCGCCCCACAGCATTCCGGACACCAGCACCGCGGAGAGAAAGCCATTCAGCCACTTCTGGCTGGCCTCTTCTGGCTTGGCGTGCTGGAAGCGCTGCCCCAGCCGATAGCGATACAGAATCATCAGCAAATAGGCGACGGCCCAGGCAACGATGATTCGACGGTCGGCGATGTTCCAGAACAAGGTACCCAACAGGGCACCGCCGCCCATGCTCGCCACGTTGGCGTTCGCCGACTGCGAATAGATCAGCTGCAGGCACTTGGCGGTAAGCTCGGGGCGCAAGGCGGATGGCATCAGGCATGAAAAGTAGGCGAAGGTGGCAGCTTAGCAAGCTGGATTAAGCGCAGTAGCGAGCTTGCGTTGCCGACTGCGAAAGTTGCTGTCGACGCTTCGCTGCATATCTCCGTGTGTGTCGCTCAATCGGCCGATTACGTGGCACCGTCGAGCCTGATTAGCCAAGCCGCCAGAGCCGCTGCTGTGGTCGTTGCCAGCAGCCCAACACCCACGCGTAACCCGTAACTGCGTCCGCCGCTGAGCCAAGCGATCACGCCCTTCGACAGGCTACTCGCGGCCAGTACGCCAAGAAAGCCCAGTACCGCCGTTTCGCGCGTGAGCTGTCCGCCCGCTTCCAGCTGGCCGAGCGACAAGGCCGACGCGTGCGCTTCGACCAGCGCTGCCAGCGTGGTTCCAACCAACACTGCACGCGGGCCAAGCCATGCGTTGAGTGCCGCCGACAGCATCAGCATGGCGCTGACAGCGAGGGCAAAGCCAAGTGCTTGCCGAAAGCGGAACATGCGGCTACTGGCGGTGGGCTGTTCGACGCTGTCTGCATCGCGACGAAGCCCCAACACGCCGCCGATCAGGGTCACCAGCATGGCTGCGGCCAGCGGCACGGCGATGCTGCGCAGAAAGTCTGGTGCCACGGCTGATAACAGCGGCACGAACAGGCTCAGCGACGCCAGACTGGCGAACATCGCTGCGGCCACCGCGGCGTGCAAGCGACCGGGCTCATCGCGCACGCGCTGACCGAAGCCGGCGGTAGCTGCAGTGGAGGAGACGAAGCCGGCGAAGAAGCCGGCGAGTGCCAGGCCGAACCGACCGCCGACCACCCGCAGGGTGATGTGGCCGAGCGCGGCGATTCCCATCGATAGCACTACCAGCAACCAGACTCTCCAGGGATTGAGCACGCCAAACGGCCCCACCGCGCGATCCGGCAACAGTGGCAGGACTACCAGCGCCGCCGCTGCCAGCAGCAATCCATCGCGTTGTTCACCCGCGCTGATGAGTTCGCGACTGAATCGATGAATAGGCGCCTTGGCTGCCAACAGCACCGCGGCCACTACGCCAAGGCTGGCCGCCAATAGGGGTTCGCGCATGGCAAGCGCGCCGAGCAGAAAAACCAGCAAGGTCGCCAGTTCCGTCGTGATGCCCGGATCCCGCGGCGCGCTTCGCACATAACTGGCGGTGACCAGTGCGCCCACGGCGGCCAGCAGTAGCCCCAGCACCCATGGCTCAAACAACGTGGAGGTAGCACCTAACACGCACAGCAAGCTGAAACTACGTACGCCCGCCAGTGCTGGGCTCGCCTTCTCAGCAATGCTGCGTTCGCGCTCGATGCCAACCAGCAAGCCGATACCGAGTGCAACGGCCACGCCTTGAACTGCCTCGGGCGTCATTTCCAATTCTCCTCACGTGCAGGGCCACGCTACCACTGTCAGAACGGTCTTCAGATCGTATGCTTGCATGTGCCCCTACAATTCGCCTTTGACTGCCACAACTCAGGTTCCCGATGCGTCTGCTCCTCGTTGCTCCCTTGCTGGTTCTGACAACGCTGCCGCTGGCCCCACCCGCTCTAGCGGCCGTCGCAGAGTCCGCCGCCTGGCCGGCGGTCAGTTATGAGACCCGCTATCTCAGCGCGGCCAAGCTGGAATCGCTGAAGGCAGAAGTCGACACTGGCTTTTGGCTGGAGACGGGTGACGCTTTGCTGGTGGCCGCTCCCGCAGAGGTGCAGCTGCGGCTTGCCCAACGCGCCAGCGTGGTAGACCGCTACGGACCGCTGGCGATCAGTGATCTCGTCATGGTTCCCATCGGTTGTGACATGGATGCCGATGAGCGGCCAGATGCGCTTGCGGTGATGGGACGTCACGCCCTCGTCCGCGCGTCCACGATTCCGTTCTCCGCCCACCACGAAGCGAAACCGGTATTCGCCAACAGCGTGCTGGCCAGCGAGTTCAGGCCCGTTCCCGGCCTCGTGCGCGCAGCGGATCCTGCGATCGAAGCCGTGGTCGCGCAGGTGAACACCGCGCGCTGGTTTTCACGGGTGGAGACCCTGGCCGGCTTTGATCGCTCCAGTTACGGCGCGGCGACCAGCGGCAGCGAGATGAATCAGGCACGCGATTGGTTGGCTGCCACCTTCGAGGGCATGGGGATGGCGACTACCACGCCCACCTTCAGCAGTGGGTCGGTGATCGCGGAGAACGTGATTGCGTTTCGCCCCGGCACGCGGATTCCCGAGGAATGGATCGTGATCGGCGGCCACTACGATTCTCGCAACACCAACAACAGCGCCAGCGGCGTGCTCAACACGCCGGGTGCCGAAGACAATGCCTCCGGCTGCGCCGGCGTGTTGGAAATGGCCAGCATTTTCGCCAATGTGCCGACTGAGCGCAGTCTGGTGTTCGCCTGTTATGCCGGCGAGGAGCAAGGCCTGCTGGGCTCGCTCGACCACGCTCAGGATTTGGCCGATTCCGGCGATCTGGCGCGGGTCAAGCTGGCCGTGTTGATGGACATGATCGGCTATTCAGGGGACACCGACTTCGACATCCTGCTTGAAAGCGGCAACACGCCCACCCAGCTCACCGTGCTCAACACCTTTGCCCAGCTAGCCACCGATTACGCGCCGGGTAGCCGCACCGTGATCGATACCAGCCCGTGTTGTTCTGATCACATGCCGTGGATCAATCGCGGCGTGCCGGCGTTGCTCACCATCGAGAACGACTGGTCGCAGTACCAGCACTACCACCGCAGCACCGACCTGCCGCAGAACATGACCAACGCGCAGCCGATGGCGGAGAAGATTCTGCGCACCAATGTGGCGGCCATCGCCACCTGGGCGGGGATCGACGACAGCGTGGTGTTCACCAACGGCTTCGAGTAGTTGTTGCGCTGAGCGCTGCAGCATGCGAGCTGACACTCGCGGCTACCCGAACTCGTCAATTCGCCGTTCCCGATATGGAAAAACGCATGCGTAACGCAGATTTCTCAGGACACATCGTGCTGGTCACTGGCGGTGCCAGTGGTATTGGTGCGGCCACCGCGATCGCATTCGCAAACGCCGGTGCCTGGGTGGTGATCGCCGATGTTGCCGAGGCGGCGGGCACAGCTGTGGTGGCGGGCATTCAGGCGGAAGGCGGTCAGGCCGAGTTTGTGCGCGTCGATGTCACCTCAGCCAACGAAGTCGAGGATCTGATCGCAGGTGTGGTCGCGCGCCACGGGCGGCTTGATCATGCCTTCAATAACGCGGGTATCGAAGAGGAAAGCCGTCGCCTAGCGGATGGCGACGAGGCCTTGTTTGATCGCATGCTCGCCATCAACGTCAAGGGTGTCTGGCTGTGCATGAAGTACGAGCTGGCGCAGATGGCTCGGCAGCGCCGTGGCAGCATCGTCAACACCGCGTCAGTGGCGGGGCTGGTTGGCGCGCCGAAGCATGCGATCTACGCCGCCAGCAAGCATGCGGTGATTGGTCTGACCCGCAGCGCCGCGGCCGAATACGGACGCATCGGTGTACGCGTCAACGCCATCTGTCCGGGCGTGATCCGCACGCCGATGTTCGAGCGTGCGTTGGAACGCCAGTTGGCGAGTGAGGAAGCGATCACCGCGATGCATCCGATTGGCCGCATCGGCGAAGTGGCCGAGGTCGCCAACGCGGTGTTGTTTCTGTGTTCGGAAGCCTCGCCTTTCATCACCGGGCATGCGCTGACGATAGACGGAGGCATGACTGCGATCTGACGGGGATTAGCGCTTACTTTGCACTCGTCATCCCGGCGAAAGCCGGGATCCAGCTCTGCTTGATCGCTGGTCGGTGACTACGACAGGTGGATTCCGGCCTTACTCGCGCTGCGCGCTCCCCCTACGGGCCAGCTTCGCTGTTCGCTCGCTACGCTCACAGTCGCCGGAATGACGGTGCTGGAGTTTTTGCCTATGGGTGCTCGTGTGGTCTTTTGGCATCATGTAGCGGGGTCGAAATCTGGATGGAATTCGTGACTGCATCTGCGTCGCGCTTGCCGAGTATTCACGATTTCGTCAGCCATCGAATCACCTCTGTCAAACTGCGCTCAGCGTCCAAGGAGTCACCATGTCGATGTCCGCCAAGTTGTTCGTCCTGTCACTGACCCTGCTGCTCTCTGCCTGCGCCTCATCACCGCCCAATCCCAGCGAGCAATCGCCACAAGCCAGCCTCTACGAGCAATTGGGTGGCGCGCCGGCAGTGGCAGCGCTGGTTGATGCGTTAGTGGCCGAATACAAAAGCGATGCCCTCATCTCGCCGCGTTTCGACTTGCCACCGGCCGAGCTGGGTTACCTGCGCGAGCGCCTGATCGAGCAGATGTGCGCGGCCACCGGCGGCGGTTGCGAGTACACCGGCCTGCCGATGAGCGATGCGCACTCGGGCATGGCCATCAGCCAAGCCGAGTTCGACTCGTTCATGCAAGCCTCGGTGCGCGCCATGACCAAGATTGGCGTGAGCCAGGATCACCAGCAGACGCTGGGCTCGGTGCTGGAAGGCATGCGCGGCGAGATCGTCGATCAGTAGCGGTATCCGGCGGTCGCCGTAACCTCAACATTGTCGGCGCGCTCGTCGATGTCGCTAGGCGAGCAGGGCGAGAATCCTGTGCAAAGGCTTGCACAGGCCCGCATGGAACCCATCTTCTCGGGCCGTTCTGTGTGGACTGGTTGAATAGCTCAGCAAAAAGACGGCGTCAGTCATCAACCGCGCGGGCAATTCTTTGGCAACGCTGCGGTCATCGCGTTGATCTCCTCGGCGCTGGCGTCGCGGAAGGGCTGGGCGCTGCGATCAAACAGCACCCGCCAAGCGCCATCGGTGTCGCGCACCCACGTTGAAACGAAGCTTCCGGTACGCCAACGCGCTGCTGCCGCGGGTTCGGTGTTCTCGACCCAGGCCGGTCCGTACGAAAGCGCGATGTCCGGATCGCCGCCAATGCTGACCACGCCCGGATACCAGCGCAAAGGGAACGCGCCGGTCACCATGGGCTGCCAGGCGGCGACGATCGCTTCACGACCACGTTGCGGCAGAGCCGTGCCTGCCTGAAACACCGCCTCGGCTTGGATGTGTTCGGCAAATGCCGCAGCATCGCCATGCTCAATCGAATGCGCGAAGCTGCGTTCGCGGTTCCAGACCTCGCACTCCGCCGCGCTCATCTTGGCTATGGGTGCGGCGGCGGCAGGTTGGGGTCGTGCCTCAGCCGTCTGATCAGATGCCTTGGCAGTAACCGACACCAGCATCAAAGTGGCCAGCGTGCAGCGAGACAGCAGCGGCATGATCGACTCCAGCAGGGCGGTGCACCGAGACTAGCGCCAGTCAATCGACGCAACTAAGCGAGGCCGCTTCGATTGCGCCGGGGCGAAGCCGAGGCGAGCTAGTCTGCGCATCTCGCCAGCTCGGGCCGGAACTGCACTCTGCGGCCTCTCGACTCTTTGAACGTCCAGCTGCGACCGCGGCGGTGCGAAAACTCGCAGCAAAGATCGTCTGAGCGCCTCACGCAGCCCAGTCTGTCCCGCAGGAAACTTCAGTTCGATTGCCGGTAGTCGCATGAGCAGGCCGCATTGGCTCTCATCGGGGCTTGCATTGGCACTCTGCTCACACTCTGCAGGTCGGGCGAGAACCTGCGGCGAGAGTGGTTCAATTAAGTGCCGTTGCGCGCTCTCCTCAACCTGTCTAGCTAGGTATCAACCTGACCACGCTGCACGCGTTGACGATACGCATGCACGTTGTCGCCAGGGATGCGGGTGGCTTGTGTGCCCTTCACCTCGCTGACCTTTTCGTCGGCACCGGTCACCGGCTTGGCCTCGACGGCGGTTTCGTGCTCGAAGGCGTGCGATTTGTCGGTGTTGCGGTAGTAACGGTACAAGGCCCAATACAGCCCAGTTGCGCTGGCTGGTCCTGCCAGGAGAAGCCAAAGTCCACCATCGTCGCTCATGACTAAAACCCCACGATCCAGATTGCAAGACCTTCAACAAAGGTGCCGACGGTGAGCGCAGCGAGCAACAGCTTCCACTGCTGCACCGGGATACTGCCCATGGTTTCGCCGGTGCGGCCGTTCACCGCGATGTAGTGCAGCATGCCGCCGTTCTTGCCGGGCTGGTGGTAGGAATACAGCCATACCGGCAGATACATCGACACCCAGCGCGTGCCATGCACGTCCAGGCTTTCCTGTTCCCATCGCACGCCGCGACCGTATTGGTCCACCGATTCCACGACTTTGGCGCGGGCGATCGACAGTAGCTGGTCCTCGAGGCGCGGACGCAGATGCTCCACGTCGCGGTCGCGCTTCTCCGAGGTGACGCCGGTCAGATAGGACGCGTTCCACTTCACTGCGTTCTTGGTGTCGAACGGCAGGATCGTGTTGATGATGTTGTTGGTATTCGCGCCCGTATCCAGATTGCCGCGTTCGCCAGAGGATTCCAGCGGCAAATCGTCCACGGTGAAGTCCACGTGCCGTGTAACGTCGTACACGTCGGCATCGTAGTAAGTCTTCTTCTTGTCGCCGCTGCCTGTCGTGTAGGTGCGCGTCAAGATCTCGCCTTGGCCGGCGACGTCGGCGCTCGCCCTACCGTCGACGATCATGTACGGCAAGTAGACGGCGGAGACGTTTTCGGGCGTGAACTGCTCCTTGAACGCCTTCAGCGCGAACAGCTTGCGTTTGTCCACGAACTGACGGATGCGCGCTACCGCATCGTCCTTCTTGATGTGGAAGGGCAATACCGCATCGGGCACCGCGCCGTTGGCCACTTGCTCGTTGACGCCGAAGACGTGGCGACACCAATGGCAGCGCGCCGTCATTTGGCTTGTCGTATTGACCGTCACCTCGGCACCGCAGCCGGTGCATTTGAAGCTCATCAGATGGCCGGCGTCGGCATCGATGTCCACCGCTCCCGACGCGATGATCGTGCCTGTGAGCTCATCGAGCCCGGTGCCGAACCCGAATTCCTCCTCCACCCGCATGCCGTGCCATTCGTTGCGGCAGTAAAGGCAGATCAGCGTGTCGCCGCCGGGCTTGTGGCGGATGTCGGTCGCGCCACATTTCGGGCAGCGGTTGAGGCCGTCCTTCAGTTCAGCGGCAGAGGTGTCGATGGCGGCCGGATCGGCCGCCTCCAGTTCGTCGCGGATTGCGTCTGGCAGCGATGCCGGATCAATCGGAAAACTGCCGGGTGGCGGCGGCACGTCTTGCGGCGATCCTGGGCCAGTGTAGGGCGGGACCGGCGGTGGTGACTGCGATGGTGGAAGCTGGGCGTTCGACATGGTCGTTCCGTGATTTGCTGCTTACTGAGCTAGCCCTCGCAAAAGCGGGCTCCTATAGACCCAGCGCCTTGGCTTTGGCCGCGTCGTAATCGGACTGCGTGATCAGGCCGAGATCGAGCATGTCCTTGGCCTTCTTTAATTTGACGATCGGGTCTTCGGCCGGCGGCGCCGCCGGCGCCACTGGCTGCTGCAAGCCGCCAATGCCGCCCAGCATGCCTGACGCCATTCCGATTCCCATCACGCCTGCCGCGCCGCTGGTTTCGCCGGCCGACTGGATGCCCGCCGCAACGCTGGCCTGCAAATTGGAATTTCCGCGTGCACCGGCCAACGCGTCGGCGCGCTGCACCTGCTTCAGAAGTTCCTTGGTGTTCGCGTCGTATTCAATGGAAACGATGGCGGTCTTGGCGATGGCCAAGCCACGATCCGATTTCCACTGATAAGCATCCTCCACTGCAGCAGACAGGCTCTTGGCAAAGCCGATGGAATCCTGCTGCAGCTTGGTGATGCGATTGCCCTTGCTCGGATCGTTGGTGTACATGCTGAACGCAGGTGCCAGAGATCCCACCACTTCGTTGAAGAGTTGGCCGGCGGCGGCATTGTCCATGTCGGTGAAGTCGAAGATCTGGCCGGCTTGGAGATAACGCGCCGGCACAAAATTCTTCACGAACAGGATCGGATCGACGATCTTCAGCGTGTACGAGCCGCGCGTCACTGCGCCGACCTGGGTGTTGAGGAAGCCGTCGTCCCAATAGATCTCGGACTGCGTACCGAAACGGTTGTCCGGCAGTTCCTTGAGCGAGACAAAGAAGGCAGCCTGCTGCGAACCCGGCTGGCCGCCGAACTTGAAGCGCTCCCAACTCTGCTTGATCAGCGAATCGACGATGCCATCGCCTGCGAAGATCGATTTCGAGTTGAGATCGTCCGACCGCCACTCGTAGCCGCCGGGCTCAGCCGCGAAGCCGGTGGCCGCACCATCCTGAAACAACAGCAGCCCGTAACCTTCCGGAACGACGATCTTGGAACCATTGGTGATGATGTTCGAGGAACCTTTGGTATTCGAACCGCGGCCCGCGTTGGTGCCCCGCGGCACCGCAGCGAACAGCGCCGCCGTCGCCGGCAAACCATCCGGAACCGTGTAGAAGTCCTTCCACTGATCGGCGAGCACACCACCAATCGAACCCGCCACTGCTTGAATCAGACCCATGACATCACTCCGTGATTCGTGGTCGGGTACCGTACCCACCATGCCCGGCGAACTATACATTCATGGATAGAAAAGCAGAGGGCAAAGTCGCCAGCGCGGGAAGAGGATTTTTGTAGAGCGGAGCTTGCTCCGCTGCATTTTTGGTCATGAAGGCCGGTGTCTAATCGCAGGCGACGACTCAATAACAGCCGAGCAAGCTCAGCTCTACAACAGCGGGCGGAATGCATTCTCTTGCACAGCGAACCGAGCGAAGCGCAGGCGTTGCGCGAGGAGCGCGGATCTTGCTCCGCTGCTTTGGCCTCCTCCCGCACGGGGAGAACGTAAAACACGGCTGACGACTTGCTACTCCGCCCGCAGTGCCTGCGCCGGATCGACGCGTGCGGCACGGCGCGCGGGGACCCAGCTGGCGAGCGCCGCCGTACCCATCAGCAGCAGCGTTGCTCCGACCAAGGTCGCCGGATCAGCCACCGTGACACCGTACAGAAATGCTCGCAGGAAGGGCGCCGCCAGCGCGTACAGAACAAAACCGGCAGCGACGCCGCTGGCAGTCAGGGCAAATCCGCGCGAGGCCACCAAGCGGGCGATGCCCCTCGGATCGGCACCCATTGCGACGCGGACGCCGAACTCTCGGGTTCGCAGGGCAACCATGTATGCCATCACGCCATACAAGCCGATCATGCCCAGCACCAAGGTGATCGCCGCTGCCGCCGTCATCAACGTAAGCACAAGTGACAGCCGCGCCGTCGATGCGCGCACCACATCGTTCATCGTCTCGATGTTGTAGATGGCAACCGTCGGGTCGATTTGATGCACGCTGCGTCGGATCGCCGACACGATCTCGCTCGTGGGTGCGGTCGATTTCACGACCAGCGCCATATTTCCTCGTGGGGCGGGCTCGACGGTCGGGTCGACGGGCACCGCTAGAGGGCGGTAGATCATGGCTGCTGGCGCCGTTGCGAGATCCTGGTCGCGTACATCGCCGACCACACCAATGACGGTGTAGTCCAATTCCGATGGCACCAGAGTCAATTGCTTTCCGACTGCGGCCGTACCCATCGGATCGCCAAACAGGGTCGCTGCCGCGTACCGGCTGATGATGATATCCGTGCCCTTTTCCAGTTCTAGGGGGCGGAAGCCATGACCCGCCAGCAGCGGAATCGACATCGCGGCAAAGTAGCCGTCATCGATGACGGTCACCGGCAGCGACCGCGTTTCCCCCTCAGTGTCAGTACGAAATGTTTGCTCGGGCGTTGCGCCGCGACTCAGCGGCACTTTCATTGTCAGGCCGGCACTTTGGACCGACGGCAGTTGCCGCACCGCCTCAGACAAGCGGGCGTAGAACGCCACCGTGGACGCGCCGGCATAGCGCGCAGAAGGCAGTTGGGTGCGCAGCGTCGTCACCTGATTCGGCTCGAAACCCGGATCCACTTGGTACAGGCCATGCGCGGTGCGCAGCAGCAGGGCCGATCCAATGGTGACGACCAGCGCGACGGCGATCTGCAGCGTGGTGATGGCCGCACGCAGGCGAAGCCGGGACTTTCCCGTCGATGCACCGCGCCCGCCTTCACGCAGGTTGATGGGCAGACTCGCTCGCCAGAAGCGACCCGCAGGAACGACGGCACACACGATCACCCCGAGGACTGTGATCAGCAGGGTGAATGCCACGGTCGGCAGTCCGACGCCGATCTCGGCGAGCCGAGGCACGTCGGCGGGCCCGAATGCGACCAGCGCCTCGATCGCGCCAACCACCAATGGCAGCGCAAGCGCGCCGGCAGCCGCGCCGAGCACCAGCGCTTCAGCTAGAAAATGCATTGCAGTGCGCAGTCGCGTGGCGCCAAGCGCGGCGCGCACCGCAAGCTCGGGCTGGCGGCCATCAGCGCGAATCAGCAGCAAATTGGCGACGTTCGCCCACGCAACCAGCAGCACCAGGCCCGACGCCGCGGCCAGCATCCACAGCGTGCTCGCGATGTCGCCGGTGACGTCTTCACGCAATGGCTTCACGATCGGCATGGGTCCCACGTCCGCAAGCCAGGTGGCGGTCGAACTCTCCGATACGCGGCCCATGACGTGGTCGATCGCGGTCTTTTCCACCCGTGGGAATGCCTCCGCCATCCTCGGCAACAGCGCGACCAGCTCGGATTGCGCCTGCTCAGCCGTTGCGCCCGGAGCGAGCCGCGCCACACCCGCGTAGATGAATTCGCCGACGGTCGAATTGTCGACGCGCTTGGCGGGTAGCCAGACCCGTGTCGCAGGGGTCGGGAACGAGAACCGCGCCGGCATCACGCCGATGATCTCGCGGGCCACGCTGTTGACCATCAGCGTCTTGCCGATGACGTCCGGCGCCGCATTGAAGCGGGCTCGCCACTCGGGCTCGCTCAACATCACCGCGTTCGGTCCGCCGCGTAGCTCTTCCTCGGCGTTGAACGAGCGACCGAGCAACGGCGGAATCTGCAACATCGGCACCATCGACTCGGTGATCCACGTCGCGACGACGCTGTCGGCAACCTCATCCTCGCCCTCGGTCCACAGGTTGCTGCTGCCGGTTCGGTAGAAGCCAACGCCATCGAGGGTTTGTGCGAGCTGAGAGTAGGTGACGTAAAGGGCCGGCGGCTGGCCGATCCCAGCTGAATCTCGACCCTGCAGGCGGACGCTGACCAAGCGTTCCGGTTCTCCGTACGGCAGCGGGGCCAACAGCACGCCGTACACGATGGCAAACATCGAAGCGACCGAGGCGACGCCAACGGCAAGGGTGAAAATCACCGCTATGGTGAAGATCGGGGTGCGTTTCAGCGACCGCAGCGCGTGTCGAATAGCCATCAGTGGTGTTGTCTGCTTCAGCTCAGAGGGAGGGTTACCGAAACTGGGCGCAGCCTCGGACTACAGCAACGTGCGGAGCATGGCTGTCCGCGTTTGGGTGTCTCAGCAAGCCTGGCAGGATCCACGGGGCAAAATGTGGCAGAACGAGGGCAACTATAGGCGGGGAGGGGGCGAGTCGCGTCTGCCTCGATAGCCGAGAGAATCGAGAAGCCGTGCTCAGTCTTGCTCCCTCTCCCCGCCTGCAGGGGAGGGCTGGGGGAGAGGGGCCGGCCGTTGCCTTGCACGGCGATGCACGCTCCACTCTCGCGTGGATCGAACTCAGCGGCACCCCGTCTGCAAGCCCTTCGGCTTCGCTTCGATCACCGCACGCTGACATCGCTGAGCAAAATCAATTCACATGCACCGGCACCTGTGTCCTCACGGCTCAGTGACGAGTTCCACCGCCAGCCGTCCTGACGCGTGGCGGCGACCAAAATGCCGCGGCCGACGATGCGTTGACCCGGTCGCAGCTGCTCGATCTTGCGCAGTACGTCCTTGGATGCCGGCAGCACATGCAAGTTGGCAACCGAGCGATCGAGTTCGTGCTGCGGGATCGGCGGTTGCGAGGCATAGCGGTAGTTGAGGAAGCGACTGCCGTGACTCCAGTCGAGGGCGTCGATGTTTGCGCTGTCACTCATCGCGCCCCAAGCGATGCCGATATCCACCGGGCTGTAGTTGGCCTCGGTGCCTTGGCTATACCAAGCCAACGAAAGCAATCGCGCATCGAACTCGAACTCGGCCAGCGGCTGCAACTGGAGGTCGAGATACGTTTGCGGGGGTGCCTGTTGGATGAGTCGCTGGACAGGTGGATCAGGCGCGATGACCTGTCCTGTCGCCTGCGGAATCGCCGCCGGTGGAAATAACGGGCCGGGCAGGCTGACCCGGTAAGCAAGGCCCACCAAACTCAGGCCGATCAGCCACCAAAGAAATTTCGGCATGGTGACGCGTGATCCAAGTGGAGACGTTCGGCACCAACAGTGTCCGGCGAGCACGCGATTCACGCAATCGCCAGTCGGACGGCTTGGATGAGCGGCGAAATGTGCCAATGGATGCCTCGCTCAGAACTCGCGCTTTGCCTCCAGCAACAATTGAACGTTGTCGATGCTATCGCCGCCATCCAGCGGGAAGGCGAGGTCGATGTGGATCACATTGCCCAGCGAGGCGCGCGTACTCGCCAGCCGAACGCCGACACCGATGTTGCGTAGAACGCCAAGATTAGGCGTACCTAGGCCATCCTCACCCCAGCTGCGACCGACGTCGATGAACACCGCGGTGCCGACCCGAAATAGCCGGAACGGATACCAGTCAGTGAAGTAGCGATGCTCCAAAGTGAACAAGGCGTTGCGTTCACCCGATTGATAGC
>JANNWF010000295.1:0-16773 GCA_031408455.1 Pseudoxanthomonas sp.
ATCGCGCGTTCACCGCCGGCGCCGCTTGGACGCCTACCGATGCCAGCCGCTGGACGCTCAATCTCGCCACCGGCTATCGCTTTGCGACCTTGGAGGAGCGCTACTTCACCGGCGTCACCGCGCAGGATGAAATCGTTGGCAATCCAGACTTGGGCTCGGAAAGCTCGCAAGGAATTGACCTTGGTTACGGCTGGCATGGCGGCGACTGGGATCTGCAAGTGCACGGCTGGCAGACCAAGGTCGATGATCTGATCCAGTTGTTTGAGGTCGCACCCGGCATCAACGGCTACACCAACATCGGCCGCGCCACCTTGCATGGCATCGACGGCAGCGTGGGTTGGACGCCGACAACGGACTTCTCGCTGCGTGCCGTCGGCACCCTCGTCCGCAGCAAGGACGAGTTGACCGGCGATCCGCTGTACGGATCGCCGCCGCTGACGCTGGCGCTGGACGCACGTTATGCGTTTTCCGCCGTCACCTTGGGCGCGTTCTACAGCCACCGCGCGCGCATGGACCGACCCGGCTTCGAGGAAGTCGAACGCTCGTCGGCTGACTTTTTCGATCTCGACCTCAGCTGGCACCTCGACCCCGCCTGGATCCTGAAACTGTTCGCCCGCAATGCGCTGGACGCCGCCGACTTCGCCACCGCCGATGAGCTGTCGACCTTCGTGCAAGAGCGGTCGTTTGGGATCAATGTGAGTTGGGCAGGGCGTTGATGCGCTGGCTGCGTAGGTTGGCGGTGAGCGCAGCGAACCCCAACATCACTCGCCCGTCGAATCCGACACAAGTCGTCGCAGGAATTCGTTGGGGTGCGCTGCGCTTACCCCAACCTACGGCCCTATGCGAACTCTTGCGCGAATGCAGAAACGTGATGGAAATGCTCTCGGCGCATACCGCAGGACGCTTGAATGCATTTACCAAAACCCCGTATCCGCAGGTCTGTGTGCCGCAGTAGAGGCAGGGCCTTTGCACGGCTAAGTGCGCCGCCACACCGACAGCCCAATCGCACGGGCGAATCATGCAGCGCTCAGGCGTCTGTCATGGCATGGTCATGCGGTTGCCGCTCATCAGCCTAGGAGCTGCGCCATGAATTACATAACCACCGCCGACAACAGCAAGTTGTATGTCAAGGACTGGGGCTCGGGTCGGCCGGTCATCCTGATTCATGGCTGGCCGTTGTCAGCCGACAGTTGGGACGATCAAGCGATGGCCATTGCCAATGCGGGTTACCGCGCGATCGCCTATGACCGCCGCGGCTTTGGTCGCTCGTCGCAGCCGTGGACGGGTTACGACTACGACACCTTGGCGGATGATTTGGCGGCGGTGATCGAGCAGACCGAGGCGCGCGACGCCGTGATCGTTGGTTTTTCGATGGGCGGAGGCGAAGTGGCGCGCTACATGTCGCGGCACGAAGGCGCATCGGTGGCGCAGGCCATCCTCATTTCGTCCGTGTTGCCGTTTCGATTGCAGACGGCAGACAACCCCGCCGGCACCGAACAAGCCGCGTTTGACACCACGGCCGCTGCGCTCAACGCCGACCGGCCCGCGTTCTTCAGCGGCTTCTTTGAGAAGTTTTTTGGTGTCAACAAAGACGCCGACGCGGTCAGCGAGGAACTGCTGCAGTGGGCGCGCAATGTCTCGATGCAGGCCAGCCTCAAGGCCACGCTGGAGTGCCTGAAGTCGTTTTCGAGCACCGATTTCCGCGGCGATCTGCCAGCCTTCAAAGTCCCTACCCTCATCATCCACGGCACCGAAGACCAGACCGTGCCGATCAATGCCTCCAGCCGGCTCGCCGCGAAGGGCATCCGCGGCAACACCTTGATCGAGTACGACGGTGCGCCGCATGGTCTGTTTGCGACCCACAAGGATCGGCTCAGTCAGGATTTGCTGAACTTTATTGGGCGCTGAGCGGCAGTTGTTGGGCAGCGGCAGGGCGCTAGATCAAGTGCCTTGCCTCAGCTCGCTGGTGAAGAAAAGCGTCGCGTACCTTCTGTCTGAGCCCATCGTCATCCCAGGGCTTGGTTATGAACTTGAACACCGAACCCTGATTGGCGCCTTCGGTAACCACTTTCAGGTCGGGGTAGCCCGATAAAAGAATTCGGATGCCCGGCAAGCGCTGGTCGGAGATGATGACCTACACGGCACCAATGCCAGTAGCTCCAGCGCAGCTTCGCCGCTGCCTGCACTCAAAATCCGGTAACCGTCCTAGAGCAGCGAACGGGTTAGTACCGAGCGTATCCCGGGCTCAACATCGACCAGCAGCAGCGTCGGCTTGGACGCATCGGCGACGTCCGGTAGCGGCATGCGCGTGCCGCTGCGCAGCAGCTGCTCGAACGCCTCGGCTTCCACCGGTCGGCTGAACAGGTAGCCCTGCATTTCGTCGCAGCCCTGTGAGCGCAGGTAGTTGAATTGCCCCTCGGTCTCGATTCCTTCGGCAACCACTTTCAAGCGTAGCCCGTGAGCCATCGCGATGATGGCGCTGGCGATCGCCGCGTCCTCGACATTGCTGGTGATGTGAGTGACGAAACTGCGGTCGATCTTGACCGCACTGAACGGATAGCGCTTGAGGCTCGCCAGCGACGAATAGCCGGTTCCGAAGTCGTCCAGCGCCAGCTCCACCCCCAGCGCCCGTGCCGCATGCAGGACAGCGGCGGCAGCGTCCGGATCGCGCATCACTGCCGTCTCGGTCAGCTCGATGTGCAGCATTCGTGCATCCAGCGCGCTGGCCAGCAATGCATCGCGAATCACCTGCAGCAGATCGCCTTGCTCAAACTGAATCGCCGAAACGTTCACTGCCACCGGCACCGCTGACACCCCCGCCGCGATCCAAGCGGCCTGCTGGACGCATACCGCGCGCAGCGTCCAGGCGCCGATCTGCACGATCAAGCCGGTTTCCTCGGCAAGTTCGATGAACTCGCCAGGCGCCAGCAGGCCGCGGGTCGGATGCTGCCAGCGGATCAGGGCCTCGGCGCCGACGATCCCGCCGCGGGCCATGTCGACCCGCGGCTGGTAGTGGACGCGAAACTGGTTGTCATCCAAGGCGATGCGCAGCTCGCTCTCCAGCGCCAATCGGGCGGCGGCGAGCGTATTCAGTGTGTGCGAGTAATAGACGAAGCTCTGCCTACGGTCCTTGGCTCGCTTCAGCGCCGATTCGGCGTTCTGCAATACCGTCCTGCCGTCGTCACCGTCTTCGGGAAACACGGCTATTCCGGCCTTTCCGGTTATCCGGATCTCCTTGCCTGCAACCAGAAAGCTCTCCCGCAACGCTCCCAGCGTGCAATCGCGGAGCCTGTCCGATGCCAGCGCAGTGCGGCTGGGAGCGGCCACCGCGAAGGTGTCGGCCGCTGTCCTGCCGAGCGCAAATGGCTCCAGCAGATCATGCCGAAGCCGCGCTGCCACTTCCCGCAACAGGCCGTCACCGACCTGCCGACCAAGCATCCGGTTGACGTCGGTAAAGCCGTCGAGGTCGAGCACGATCACGCACACCTGTGCCTCATCCTGACGAGCCGCAGCGATGTAGCGATCCAGCTGATCCTGAAAAAGTTGCGCGTTGGGCAGGCCGGTCAGGGCATCGTAGAAGGACAGATAAGTCAGGCGCTCTGACTTTTCGATGTGGTCCATCGCGAACGCGATGTCGTCGGTCAGTTCGCTGAGCAACAGCATCTCATCGGTGTGAAAGAAGTCCACTTCACCGGAGCAAAGCACGAACGCGCCAACCACGTTCTGACCACTCACGAGCGGGCATGCCGCCAGCGATCTGACGCCGCTGCGCTGGTAGAGATCGGAGAACCCGAGTCTGGAGTCGTTTAGTACGTCATTGGAGACCATTGCCGTCCGCTGCCGCACCGCCAACGCCGTCATTGATTTGGCTGCCCCCTCTGGGTTTGCCAGCATCGAATTGATCTGGGCGACCAGGCCCTCATCTTTGCCAGCCGACGCGACGACCTGCATTGCGCCACTGACGGCATCGACCAGAATCAGCATCGCGATTCGGAAGCCGCCGCCTTCCACTGCTATCCGGCATGCCCCGTTGTAGAGGGTGTCGTAGTCATTGACGCGGACGATCAGCGTGTTGATGCCACTTAACACTCTCTGCACGCGACTCAGGTGCCGAACCCGAGTCTCGGCCAAGCGCTGCTTGGTGATGTCCTCGCCGATGCTGGCGGTGCCGATCACCTGCCCCGACCCCGACCGCTGCAGGCAGTTGCTCCAGCGCATGAGCCGGGCATCACCGGCGCGGGTGAGGATGTGGTTTTCGTACTGGCCGAATCCACTGGCATCGCCACTGTCAAGCAAGCGCCGGAAGGCAATCCTCAGAGCGCGATCAGCGGCCGGGATGAACTGCTGAAACCAGTCGTTGCCGATTACTTCATCGCGACTCCAACCGGTAAGCCGCAACAAATAGTCGTTGCAGAACGTGACTCTCCCTTCGGCGTCGAGCATCACTGACGCCAGCTCCATGTTCATCATCAGGTCGGTGAAACGACGCTGCAGTTCCGTTGACTCGCCCTCGGCCAAGCGCTGGCTGGTGATATCCACGTGCATCACCACGACGCCGCCCGGCCGCACACCCTCGATTGGTGTGACCACCAGTTGGAACCACCGCGGTCGGTTCGGCGAGTGGCAGGGATACTCCTGCGAGTAGGTCTTTACGCTGCCCGCGATGACTGCGTGGATGCCTGCCGCCGCCATTTGTGCGCTGTTCTGGTCAGCACCCAGCGCGTGGCTGCAGACATCGAAATAGTTTGTGCCCTGGCCGTCGCCGCCGAACAGGTAGCCGTTGTCGCTGGCGAAGGTGTGCCAAGCGTGATTGATCGCGATGATCAGCCCATCGGCGTCGAGCAGGGCGACATGCGCTGGCAAGGCGTCCAGGATTTCGGCGTTTTTGGCCGCCGTGTCCCTGCGCAGCTGCTCTTGCGCCTGCCGCAGCAGATACGTGTGGCCTTCGCTGTTGGCTACCGTGTCGACCTGGCCCTTGGTAAGGACACTGATGCTGAGCTCGGTCGCGTGCAGCGTCGCGATCAAGCGGGCAAGCTCGTCCGTCGCACTGGCGATTTGCAGGTCATCAGACGCTGGCATAACCATCGTCTTCGATGCCTAGTGCTTCGCAGACCGCCACCAGATCGCTCAGCGTTCCAACAATGCGGCGGGCGGGCAGCGGCAACACCTTGAGCAGGGTTGGGGTCATGAAGATGCCTTCCAACAAGGCCCGCGCCGGATCCTTGAAGACGTCGATCACCTCGAGCTGATGGCGGTCGGAAAGTTTGCTACGGCACAAGGCCCGCAGATTGCCGCGTGCCTGCACCGAGTTCGGGGCGTCATCGGCGACGTAAAGTTGCAGCACGTACAGCGGAGTTGGAGGCACGACGCATTCAGTCCGTGCTGCCGGGTGAAGCATCCGCGCTGCGCAAGGTCCTGACTTCGGAATCATCTTGGGCTTCGGTACGCAGCCGCTTCTTGCTGGCCTGCAACAGCACAGCGCGCTCGGCGTGCTTGGCCATTCGCTCTGCATGCAGAGCCTTCTCGCGCAGCTCAAGCTGGGCTTCCTCGGCATCCAGCTGGGCGAGTTTGAGCGCGCGGACGATGCCTGCGGTCTCCGCGTCGGAGCGGTCGGCGCGTTCCTTTTCCCAGCGCAGGGTGCCCATCAACACCTCGCCGCCGGAGGTGTAGGCATCGGCCAGCGACACGCCCGACGCATCAAGCAGCAGTTCGCGCACCTGATTGGAGTGGGCCGTGCCACGCGATTTGATGATGGCAAGCTCGCGATTGCGCTCCCCTGCCTGCAGTCGATAGTTGAGATGGATCCAGGTGTCAGCCAGCGTAGAAATATGCAGCGGTGTGCCGGTGCTGGTGTTGCCACCCAGGTCATCCGCCAGACTCGTACAAAGCAGCGTGATGCCCTCTGACTTCGACCATTCGATCAGACGCTCGGCGATGCGTTGTGCGGTGAGCTTGTTGCTTGAGAGAAGGAAGGTCGAGACGGGGTCGATGACGACATTGCGGGCAGCGCACTCGCTAGCAAGCGCGCGGATCCTCACCAGATAGGATTCGGCACTGCCGCTGACCGTACGCACCGAGACGATCTGCAGGCAGCCGCTGGCGACGTGTTCGCCGAGCGCAATACCCACTGAGCCGAGGTTGCGAACCATCTCGCGCCGATCCGAGTCGAAACTGACGAACAGTGAACGCTCGCCGCGCCGGCAGGCAGCCGCAACAAATGCGCCGCCGAGTGTCGACTTGGCGGTGCCGGGGCGTCCGGTAATCAGGATGCTGGCGCCGCGGAAGTAGCCGCCGCCGAGCATGGTGTCGAGGCGCTCGACGCCGGTGGAAATTCGCTCATCGGTAACCTCTGGCGCATCCCGGCCAAGCGGCCGTACGCCGGCGACAGTGAGGCCTTTCTGGCCAATGATGAACGGCGATTCGTTCTCATCAAAACTGGAGCCGCGATACTTCTGCACGCGCAAGTTGCGCTGCGAAATGCTGTCGGTGATGACGTGGTTGAGGATCACCGCGCAATCGACCATGAATTGCATGAAGCCGAACTGCTGCACGCCCAGCGAACTCAATTCATCGCCGCCGGACTTCGCCGTGATGAGGCCAGTGATCGCATGCTGCAGCAGCCAATCGTTCAGCCGGTAGATTTCGTGCCGTTTCGACGCGTTGTCGGGCAGCATGGCGAGCATGATGTCGAGGGCGTCGAAGACGATGCGCTTGGCGCCCATGCGCCGGATCAACTCGCCAAGCGCCGCCAGCATGCCGCCCAGATCAAACGTCCCCGACTGGATCAGGTCGATCTCTGGTCTGGCGTCCAGCAGGTACAGCTGGTCTGGTTGCAGCGCATCCAGCCCCCAGCCGAACGGTTCGAAGTTGACCAGAAGGCTGGCTGGAGATTCTTCAAACGCAACGAAGATTCCCGGCTCGCTGCATTCGAGCGCACCGTGGACGAGGAACTGCATGGCGAAGATGGTCTTGCCGGAGCCGGGGCCACCTAGCAACAGCGTCGTACGGCCCGCCGGTAGGCCGCCGCCGGTGATTTCATCGAAGCCGTCCAGCCCCGACCGCGCCTTGCGCGTCGTGGCGCTTGCAGACTCGCGATTCGGGCTGACTGTCAAAGGCACGTCAAATTGCATGGGCGCTAGAGCCTGGATATGCGTTGTCACCAGCGAGTGCGAGCGAGCCCTCGCAGTGTGAGCAGGATGTGGATGGCACTGTCTGTGCGATGTCGTACATCTCTCCTTCCAGAGCATTTGTTGGGTTTTGGCGTCGCGTGATGAGGCAAGAGGAAGCAACGCCGACAATCCAAGCTGGCGCTCGGCAAGGCCTGCTTACTCGCGCGTTGAGACCTGAACCGATCCGTTGGATGTGCTTGGCGACGTGCGCCGCGCGGGCCACACTCCCAGTCATGGAGGCACGATGAAGCTACTGAGTGGACTTCTGGACCGCCTGCTGCTGCTGTTGGCGGTGGCGGCCGCTGGCGTGTTGCCTGCCTTCGTGCAGCAATACCGGCAGCGACTGGCCGGTCGCCTGGACCAGATCAATGAGGACCTTGCCGCGTGGAGGCAGATTGCTGAGCGCTTGCACGGGGGCGACATGCAGGCGTTGATTCGGCACCACTTGGACAGCGGCGATGCGACGTTCACCGCCGAGGCCGCGGCCTTGCAGTCGATGCTGCAACGGGCAACCGAACTGGAGGCGGCGCTCACCGCCATGCAGGGCAGCCTGCCCGAGCAAGTGCTTGGCTGGGCGCAGCACCTGCGCTGGAATGATGCCGAGGCGACATGGGCGCTGTTTCAGCCGCAGTTTCCGCTTGACCCGCAGGGCCTGCTGTTCGCACTTCTGGGTGGCGGTCTGCTGTGGCTGCTGTTCATCGGTGCAGGCCTGGCCACGATGGCGACCTGCCGTCAGGTAGGCCGATCCATGGCCCGCCGTCGGCGTTTGCGCGGGCTACGGCCTGGCCCAGCGGGTTGATCGGTTGTTGCGTTGCCGATTCTGCGTCGTCGATCCGGGTTGCCGATTCAACCGCAATTTGGCGTACGGTTGACCGCTGACTCTCCGCCGCGTTGGCGGCGTGCTATTTGACTAGTTTCCTGCGCGGCGCGGAGTCATTGCCATGAATAGACCATCCCGTCCATGCCATTGGGTTGTCTTTCCCGCCTCGCTTGCCTTGCTGCTGGTCGCCTGCGCCGAGCCACCTCCGCAGGCGCTGGGCACCTTGGAATGGGATCGAGTGACTTTGCCAGCCACCGCGTCCGAGCCCATCACTGCGATCACGGTAGTCGAAGGCCAACGCGTCACGCCCGGAACTGATCTACTGACACTGGATGCCGCACGTGCAGAGGCGCGCATAGCCGCCGGGTTGGCGGACGTCGCGCGCTTGGAACAAGCCGTCGCGGCGTTGAATGCCGGCGCTCGCATCGAGAGTCGCACTGAAGCCGAGGCGCGGGTCGCCGCCGCGCAGGCGGTTGCGCGCAACGCCGATCAGGAGCTGCGACGCGTGCGCAGCCTGGTCGAAAAGAAACTGTTGCCGATGGCGCAGCTGGATCAAGCCGCAGCCACCGCGCACGCGGCGCAATCGGAGTTGGCGGCGGTGCGCGCCGGTAGTGCATTGCTCGCCAATGGCAACCGCGTCGAGGACATCGCCCAAGCCGATGCCGCGTTGCAGGCGGCGCAGGCGCAAGCCCGTTCAGCCGCGATAGATCGCGAGCGTCTGCAACTGCGCGCCCCGCGCGCCGGCCGCGTCGACAGCCTGCCGTATGAAGTCGGCGACCAGCCACCCATCGGTGCGCCCTTGGTGGTGTTGCTGGTGGGCGAGGTGCCCTACGCACGCCTGTACGTGCCGCAGCCACTGCGTGCTGCCTTCGAGATCGGCGCACAGGTGCAAGTGCGCGTTGCGGGCAGCGAAACCCACTATGCCGGTCGTGTGCGCAGCGTGCGCAGCGAACCCAGTTTCACGCCCTACTACGCATTGACGGGCAAGGACGCGGCGCGTTTGTCGTATATCGCTGAACTCGAACTCGGCGCGGATGCGGCCACCCTGCCGGCCGGACTGCCGGTGAGCGCCGACCTGGAACTGCGCCACACGCCGTGAGCGCGGTCGCCATTCAAGCGCGCCAACTGAGCAAGCGCTTTGGCAGCCTGCTCGCGGTAGATCGCGTCGACCTGACCGTGCCGCGGGCCTGCGTGTATGGCTTTCTCGGTCCCAACGGATCGGGCAAATCGACCACCATTCGCATGCTTTGCGGTCTGCTCACTCCCAGCGCCGGCGAGATCGAAGTGCTGGGCTTGCGCATCCCGGAGCAGGCCGAGCAGCTCAAACGCCACATCGGTTACATGACCCAGAAGTTCTCGCTATTTGAGGACTTGAGCGTGCGCGAAAATCTCGAATTTCTGGCGGCGGTACAGGGGCTGACGCGCGCGGATGCCAAGGCGCGCATCGCCGAATTGCTGCACGAATATCATCTCGATGACCGCAGCCAGCAGCTTGCCGGCACCTTGAGTGGCGGCCAGAAACAGCGTTTGGCGCTGGCCGGCGCGGTGATTCATCGGCCGGAATTGCTGCTGCTCGACGAGCCCACCAGCGCGGTGGATCCAAAGTCGCGCCGCGACTTCTGGGAAAAGCTGTTCGACTTGGCCGATGTCGGCACCACCATTCTGGTCTCGACTCACTACATGGATGAAGCCGAGCGCTGCCATCGACTGGCCATCCTCGACCAAGGCGTGCTGGTCGCCGATGGCGTGCCTGCCGAGATGGCGGCCGCGCTGGCTGGGCGCACCTTGCGGGTAGTCGCCACGCAGCCGCGCAAGGTTCAAGCCAATCTGCTCGCCCAGCCCGGCGTGATCAGCGTGGCGCAGATCGGCAGCGAGCTGCGCGTGTTGACCACGGCGGACGCGGACATCGCCGCGCGCTTGCAACAGGCGCTGGCGCAGGCCGGGCTGGAGGCCCGCCTTGAACCCACGGCACCCAATCTGGAAGACGTGTTCGTCGCCGCCACCCGCGGCCGCGCGGCGGAGCAAGCGTCGTGAAGGCCGTGCGCATGTGGGCGATCGTGCTCAAGGAGCTGCGGCAATTGCGTCGCGACCGCATTACCGCGGCGATGATCGTCGGCATTCCGGCGATCCAGCTGATGTTGTTTGGTTTCGCCATCAATCTGGATGTGCGCGGTATCGACGCGGCGATCGCCGACCAAGCAGGCACCTCCGCGTCGCGAGCAGTGGTGCAGGATCTGCTCGCCACCGGCGTGATCGCGCAACGCGCCGAAGCGCGCACACCGGGCGAGTTGATGCAGTTGCTCCGGCGTGGTCGCATCAGTGTTGGCGTGGTGATTCCGCCGGACTTCGACAGACGCTTGGCGGAGGGACGCGAAGCCGTGCAGGTGCTGGTCGATGGCAGCGAACCAGTGTGCAAAACGCCGCCCGCCAACTGGCGCAGCTGCCGCTGGACGGCCACGCCGGATTGCGCGCGGGTCAGGTCAGCGTGGTCAGTTTCTATAACCCGGAGCGACGCTCGGCCGTCAACGTGGTGCCAGGCCTGATCGGCGTCATCTTGACCATGACCATGGTGCTGTTCACCGCCGTGGCCATCGTGCGTGAGCGCGAGCGCGGCAACCTCGAACTGCTGATCACCACACCGGTGACCCGGCTGGAATTGATGATCGGCAAGGTGCTGCCCTACATCGTCATTGGTTTGCTACAGACGACGATCGTGCTCTTGTTAGGCGTGCTGATGTTCGAGGTCCCCGTGCGTGGCCATCTGCACGATGTGTATGGCGCGGCGATGCTACTGATCGCCGCCAACCTGAGTCTCGGTCTGTTGATCTCAACCCGCGCGCAATCGCAGTTCCAAGCCATGCAAATGAGCTTCTTTGTATTTCTACCGTCGATCTTGCTATCGGGTTTCATGTTCCCCTTCGCCGGTATGCCGCGCGCGGCGCAGTGGCTGGCCGAACTGCTGCCACTCACCCATTTCGTGCGCCTGATCCGCGGGGTCATGCTGCGCGGTGCGACTCTCACCGAGCAGTGGCAAGAGGTGGCGATCTTGGTTGGCTTTACTGCGGTGATGATGACGTTGGCGGTGTTGCGGTTTCGGAAAAGGTTGGATTGACCGGCGTGAGCTGATCGTTGGCTACGATTCGGCAGCACGCTCGCTTTACATCAGCTTTGTCGAGCGCATGGTAGCGTTCGTATTGTCAGCGCTAGGCGCGCAACTGCCCGAGAGGGCCTCGTCCCTGAAAAGCACCTCAAGTAAGCAACCCGGTGACGAGCTTCGCGACGAGTACACGCTCGACTACGCCAAGTCCAAGCCCAATCGATTTGCCGCCAAGCTCAAAGACACCAGGGTCGTCGACCTGCAACCTGATGTCGCGGAAGTTTTCCAGTCGTCCGAGGCGGTCAACGATCTATTGCGCTCTGCCATCGTTGCCACCGGTGCCAAGTCGGAAAAGCGGCTAACAGCGCGCTGAAACGCGCGTTGTCCACGCGGTATCGCCCACAGGTTGCAGCCATCCCACCCATGCAATGAGCATCAACATGTCAGTGTCTTTGTGGCAAGTCTTTGCCACCGTATTCGTGACCGTGTTTCTGGCCGAGATCGGCGACAAGACTCAACTCGCGACCATGCTGTTTTCGGCCAAGGCCGAATCCAGCAAGTGGGTGGTGTTCGCAGGCTCTGCATCGGCACTCGTGTTGGCGGCCGGCATCGGTGTTCTCGTCGGCGCGCAACTTGAGCGAGTCATCTCACCCGCCACCTTGAAGATCGTCGCCGGCATTGGCTTCATCGCCGTTGGGCTGTGGACGTTGCTGGCAAAATGAGTGGGCCAAAGGCGCAAGAAACACATTGATTCGCGGACCTTGAAGAAGCCAGCCTGATCCGTTCGCTGTATCCAGATTCATGCCGATGCTCGCGTGCAGGCTGAACCGCAAGCTGGCCCGCCTTCTACATGTTGCCTCTAAATCTCCGTTGTGTGCGCGCCCGAACCGACGGCTCGACGACCTAGGCGCAGGCTGAGGTCACGCGTTCGAAATGCTCGCTTTGACCCGGTCTTGGGTCGCTGTCGGTCGCTGTGGCTCCATCGATCCACCTGCTCCAGTTGCGCCGCCTGCGCCAGCCAAATGTTGGGTCGCGTCTGCGCGGATTTGCTTACTCAGAGCCATTGCAATCGGACTGCCTGTCACGCACAGGCGATAGCCCATGCATGCTCAACATGAAGGATTTCTCAATGAACAATTCCAGCATTCCTATCGAGTCAGAAAGCGAAAATCTCGCGGTGAAAGAAGAAGCAGATCGCGCCAATCGTGATCCGATCACCGGCGCGCCGGGTTCACACCCGGTCGGCACGGCGCTTGGTGGTTCGTCCGGTGCGGTCGCCGGCGCGCTCGCCGGCACCGCAGTCGCGGGGCCGATCGGCACCGTCGTTGGCGCGGTGGTCGGTGTGATTGCCGGTGGCTTGGCAGGCAAGGCAGTTGGCGAATCGGTGAACCCCACCGAAGAAGACACCTATTGGCGCGGTCGCTACGTCAACGAACCGTACTACGAGAACGGTCGTCTCTATGACGACTACGCACCTGCCTATCGCGCCGGATACATGGCCCGTTCCGAGGATGACACGCGCTCGTTTGACGAAGCCGAGTCCGACCTGCAAGCGCGTTACCTGCGTGATCGCGGCGCGTCCAATCTCGACTGGGCGCAGGCGCGTGCAGCGACACGTGCGGCCTGGGATCGCAGCGCGCCAAACTCAAGACTCTGAGTAATACGGCCGGGCATGGGAGCGCCGCAAGTCGTTGCTGAACTGCGCGTTCCTGTGACTCGGAAGTTCGACAACGGTGCCGCTTGGCGCCGTTGTCGTTTGCAGAGTGCGAGCGGAGACCCCCAATCCCGTTCTACAGGTTGATAATCGAGGAACACCCAAGCTCAAGAGCGCAGACCATGTCCATCAGTCCGGTGATGCAGGTTCAGTTTCTGGGCGCGGCCGGAGAGGTCACCGGCTCGCGGCATTTGGTCGAATGCGGCGAGCACCAAGTTCTGCTTGATTGCGGCATGCTCCAAGGCGGTCGTGGCGAGGCGGCGCGCAATTCGGCCGCGTTCGGCTTCGATGCGCGGCGGCTCAATGCGGTGGTGATCAGCCATGCCCACATCGACCACATCGGCCGGCTGCCTCTGCTGGTCAGGCGCGGCTATAGCGGACCGATTTACGCCACTCCAGCGACCATCCATCTGGCCCGCATCATGCTCGAGGACTCCGCGTCGCTGGCTGCCGCTGACGCCGAACGCGAGACGCGCATGCGCCTGCGTCGTGGCGAAGAGCCGGTCGCACCTCTGTACTCTCTGAATGACGTCGCCGATACCCTCAAGCACATGCGGCCGATCGAGTACGGCGTGGAGCAGGAGATACTTCCGGGCATCCACGTCGACTTCGAGGACGCCGGCCACATCATGGGTGCCGCCAGCGTCCGGCTGAAGGCGGAGCTTGGCGGACGTCGCCGCAGTCTGGTGTTTTCCGGTGACATTGGCCCCAAGAACACGCCGTTTTTATGTGATCCAACGGTTCGAGACGAGGCCGACCTGCTGTTGCTGGAAAGCACCTACGGCGACCGCCTGCATCGCTCGCGAGACGAGACCGTCGCCGAGATGGGCGAGATTCTCAATCGCGCTTGGCAAGATGGTGGCAACGTCCTCATCCCGGCCTTCGCGGTGGGTCGCAGTCAAGAGATCCTGTACTGGTTTGCCCGTTACTTCGATGACTGGGGACTGGCGCGCTGGAAGATCTACCTCGATTCGCCGATGGCGAACAAGGTCGTGGAGCTTTACAAGCGCCATGCCGACCTGTTCGACGCCGACGCCAAACAGCGCATGGCCAGTGGCCGAGGTCCGTTTCAGATGCCCAACCTGCGCGTGGTCAGCGACGCGCAGGATTCGATGGCGCTCAACCGCCGCGGTGGCGGCGCCATCATCATCGCCGGCTCCGGCATGTGCAACGGCGGCCGCATTCGTCATCACCTGAGGCATAACCTGTGGCGCGAGAATGCCGACGTGCTGTTCGTCGGCTATCAGGCGATGGGTACCTTGGGTCGTCGGCTGGTCGACGGCGCGCCGTTCGTCACCATCTTCGGCGAAAAGATTCGGGTGAAGGCGCGTCGCCACACCATCGGCGGCCTATCGGCGCATGCCGATCAAGCCGGTTTGCTGGAATGGTACGGCCACTTCACCTCACGCCCGCCGGTGGCGCTGGTGCACGGCGAGGACGGCGCGCGGCATGCCTTGGCCGCCGAGTTGAAGAAGCGTTTCAATGCGGAAGTCACCATCGCGATGCCGGGCGGACGCATGCTTGTCTGAGCACTCGGCCTTGCTGGCGAAAGGCTGGGCCGGCGAGCTGCTAGCGTCAGAAGACCAGTTCAGCGCCCGCATTCGCCGCGTCACCCAAGCATCGGAGCATTTCGGCCAGATGCGTTGTACCGCTGGGCCCAAGTGAAGCGCTGACCGGACGCGCGCATCGAATCCGCCATTTGTACCTAAGTACAGTGGGCTTTAGTGCCGTGGATGCGGACACTGCCCCTCTGCATCTTGCCGGAGCCGGCCGTTGGATTTCCTGATCGTCCTCGCATCGCTGTGCTTTCTGATGCTGGTGGCCTATCGCGGCTACAGCGTCATCCTGTTCGCACCGGTGGCGGCGCTGGGCGCGGTGCTGCTGACCGATCCATCGCTGGTGGCACCAGTGTTCACCGGCTTGTTCATGGACAAGATGGTCGGCTTTCTGAAGCTGTACTTCCCGGTATTCCTGCTTGGCGCGATCTTCGGCAAGTTGATCGAAATCTCGGGTTTCTCAAAGTCCATCGTCGCCGCGGTCATCCGTTTATTCGGCCCACAGCGGGCGATGTTGTCGATCGTGGCAGTGTGCGCCGTGCTCACGTATGGGGGCGTGTCTTTGTTCGTGGTGGTGTTTGCGGTGTATCCGTTTGCGGCCGAGATGTTTCGCCAAGGCAACATCCCCAAGCGATTGATCCCCGGCACCATCGCGCTGGGCGCATTCACCTTCACCATGGATGCGTTGCCAGGCACCCCGCAGATCCAGAACATCATCCCGGCCTCGTTCTTTGGCACCGACACCTGGGCCGCGCCGGTGCTGGGCACCCTGGGTGGCGTGTTCATCCTCGCCCTCGGAATGTTTTATCTGGAGTGGCGGCGGCGGGTAGCGCAAACCGCCGGCGAGGGTTACGGAACCGAGCTGCTCAACGAACCTGCGCCCTTCACCGGCGACCGTCTGGCCAATCCGTGGTTGGCATTGTTGCCGCTGCTGGTGGTAGGTGTGGCCAACAAGATTTTCACGTTGCTGATCCCGGCCTATTACGGAACCAGCCATTCGTTCGTGCCCTCGGTGATCGGTACGCCGGCACCGGTGGTGCAGGAAGTCTCCAAGGTCGCCGCCATCTGGGCGGTGGAAGCGGCCCTGTTGCTGGGCATCGTGGCGGTGCTGGTATTGGCTTGGCGCTCGGTGGCAACTCAGTTCGCCGAGAGCACCAAACCGGCGATTGGCGGCGCACTGCTGGCATCAATGAACACGGCCTCCGAGTACGGATTCGGCGCCGTGATCGCGTCATTGCCCGGCTTCCTCGTGGTCGCCAACGCGCTCGGCTCGATTCCCGATCCGCTGATCAACGAGGCAGTCACGGTGTCGGCCTTGGCCGGCATCACCGGCTCGGCATCCGGCGGCATGAGCATCGCGCTGGCGGCGATGGCCGATACCTTCATCGCCAACGCCAACGCCGCCGGCATCCCGATGGAAGTGCTGCACCGCGTCGCCGCCATGGCCAGCGGCGGCATGGACACCTTGCCGCACAACGGCGCCGTCATCACCCTGCTGGCAGTCACCGGCCTGACCCATCGACAAGCCTACAAAGACATCTTTGTCATCACCATCATCAAGACCACGGCGGTGTTCGTGGTCATCGGAATTTTCTACGCGACGGGTTGGGTGTGACACAAGCGCGCGGCGCGCATCGCCGGCTACCATCGCGGCATGCACGAACTCGTCCCCGATCCGCCGCCCATTCGGCCAGAAAAGCCGCTGCCATCGGAGTGTTGCGAAAGCGGCTGTGATCGCTGCGTGTTTGACATCCATGCCGACGAAGTGGCGCATTACGAGCGGGCGCTGGCGGCATGGCAGGCACGTAAAGAAGGCAGTGTGAGCGCGCAGGCTACCGGTGATAAAGCTCTGCAGAATTTGGACTCAACGCCGCGAACTCCCCCACAAGCGAAATGACGTTTCATGTCGTCGACCGGAATACGGCCTCTGACAGACTGCCATTCGCACTCACGAATGCGCACTCTCGGTTTTTTGGGCACGGTTGGCACTGATGCAACGGCTCCAGACTCCGCCCGCTAGGGCATAGTTGCTCTCAGGAGGGGTAATCAGCGGGGCGATTGCAGCGCTTCCCAAAGACCGCCCGCTGATGTGCAGAGGCGCCGAAGCAAGCCGATCATGGCGACGCCACCATTTTGGTCGGCGGCGGGCAGCGCCAACTGAGGATTCAATGGCCTCGCCTGGCGCGCCAATTGGGCATTTTCGATGTGGACGGTTGTCAGAATCCGCGCGCGATCTGCCGGCATCCCTTGCTAGCCCGACCCAATGGGCGTAGAGGATTAGGGCTGTCAGCCTATTGAGGGGTTCGGTAGGGCTGCACGATGGGGGCAGGCTATGCAATCACGAGTGAGTCACGCACGGAAAGTCACCTGTGGATGGCGTTGGGGCGGCCATTTCGAGTCAAGACGAAGGCATTGCA
>JANNWF010000296.1:0-2057 GCA_031408455.1 Pseudoxanthomonas sp.
CCCTGAAATGATAGTTCCCCCACCGGATATCAGCAAGCAAACATCGCTGTGTCTATCGCTCTCGACCATGCTACGAGTGTGCAGCGACAGCCGTGCAGGGCGCGGCAAAAGCAGGTGAAATCAGGTGGAATCAGGCGTTCTTGTGCAGATTGAGTGGCTGCCCGCCAACTGCCATCCGCAGGGACGGGCGGCGTGTCGCGAATGTCGGTGACGTTCGCGACGCACTAGCCCTGACTTATCCGGCGTCGGCACGCGCCTTGACGATGGCATACAGACGCTCGGCTTGGGTACGCAGGTCGGCAATCGCGGCGTCATCCAGCTGCTCACCCTCGGCATGCCGATTGAGAATCACCTCACCCGTTGGCCCCCAACCCAGCAGACTCAGCACGCCTTTTTGTTCGCGTGCGACCACCCACGGCGTGCCGCCCTTATAGCCGTAACGCAGGGTGGCGGTGCCGGCGTCGCCATAGTCAACGTTTTCGCGCGCGAAGCGCACATCATCACCCTCAGAAAATCCATCCCAGCCGATGGTGGTCTTGTCGTTGATGCGCTCACCGGTCAATCGCTCCATGCCGCCGATGGCGGCCTCCAGCGCATCAAACTCGTTCTTGATTAGATCAGCGGGTGCCGTGTCGGCGGCGCTGACGCTGCCGCGGGTCAATACCAATTTGGCTTGTTTGTTGGCACCTTGGGTCAGCACAGCCACCGGTGTCGGCGTGCCATACAACACGGCGCCGCCGGCCAACAAGCTCGCCTCGACGACATACGTGCGCGCGTCGACAATGGTGGCCGGCTGAAATGGCAAGGCATAGGCGTAAGGCAAGTTCGCTGGTGCCGGCTCGGTACGCTCAGCAACCACCGGCGGTGCAATGCTTGGGTCAGTCATATCAAGCAAGCGCATGCGCAGCTCAAGCTTGGGAGGCAAGGTTGCTTGTCCATCGATAGAAATTTCGCCACGGACAGCGGGCACGTTAGCCGGCACTGCTGGCACCGCATTTGCCGCGGCCTCTGCAGCAGCCGCAACGGCCGCCGGATCCGGCGCGGCTTTTTGATCGCAACCGCCCACGCTCAGCAGCGCCGGCGTCATGACTACTAGAGAGGCAACAATCATCAGTGCGCGCATGGCGGCTCCTTGGGATGTAATGAATGAGCTAGCTGCCATTCGGCGCAAGCCGAAAAGTGGCTAGAAAAACGCAGCGCGAAGCCAAAAAGAAGGCGCAACGCAGAGCGCGAAAGTGTAGCAGCAGCACCAGCGGCAGCAAGGACAGCCGTCACAGCTCAGCGCTCAATGCTGTAGTTCAAGCCCGCTCGACTTTCGCTGCCAGATTCAATCTCAACGTCGATGTGTTCGCTCAACAGGTAGCGGAGGGTGACCACTTGCCCACTTCCGAACAGCGAAATTCCATAGCTGAGATACAGCGCGGGCGACAGGTACTTGCCGACGGTGAACGCGGCGCCGCCCAAGGCTTGCGAGTCGGCGACGCCGAACGTATCGAAGCCTAAGCGCGAACCCAATTTTCCCGCCAACAAATTGCCGCCCAGTGCCGCCGCCGCCTGCCCCAGTCTTGCGCCCTCAGCCGCGCTAGCGGAGCGCAGCGGCCGGCCCAGCACCAGATAAGACAGTGCTTCGGCTTGATCGAGCGCGGGTTCCGACCACACCGAAAGCTGCGGCGCTATCGCACTACCCAACACCTCGATACCGACCGTGACCTGCTTGATCTTGCGCTGGGCGCGAATGTCGATGCCCGGGTTATCCAGCGCGGTACTGCTGAATAGCAAGCGACCTCGCGAAATCTGCAAATCCTGCCCATAGGCGCGATAGCGACCACGCAAAATCATGGTTCCGCGTCCAGTCGCCGGCCGGCCACTGCGCTCGTTGATGCTCAAGGTGCCACTGATTCCGCCGTCGAAGCCGAACCCTTTCAGGGTGACTTTATCGCCCAACTCCACATCGATCTGCGCGCGCAGTGGCAGCGCGCTAGCCACCACGTCGCCCTGCCGCGGATCGACGACGACCACATCGGACGAAGTGGTTACGCCGCTCTCAATTTGCTCCA
>JANNWF010000297.1:0-7430 GCA_031408455.1 Pseudoxanthomonas sp.
GCCAGTGCGGTTGTCGGCGCGCCGAGCCGGCGCCGATTGCCTGCTTATCAAGCCGCGCAATATCGAAGAAGTCATCGCCAAGCTGCAATCCTTGATGGAAGGCAGCACCGAGGAGTCCTTCCGCGTGCTTATCGTCGAGGATGATCGTTCCCAGGCCTTGTTCGCCGAATCGATTCTGCGCAACGCGGGGATGGAAGCACGCGTGGTGCTGGAAGCATTCGAAGTGTTGAAGGCGATGGAAGAATTCCGCCCCGATATGGTGCTGATGGACCTCTACATGCCCGACTGCGACGGCACCGAGTTGACCGCGCTCATCCGTGAGCGCGAGGAGTTCTTGCAGACACCTATCGTGTTTCTGTCTGGCGAAAGCGACGTCAACAAGCATTACGACGCGCTCGAAGCCGGCGGCGATGATTTTCTTTCCAAGCCGATTCGCCCCAAACACCTGATCGCTGCGGTCAGCAATCGGGTCAAACGCGCCCGCGCCCTGCAGCGCAAAGTGGCCGAGCGCGACCCGCGCGACCCAACAAGCGGGCTGTACTTCCGCTCGCACGTACTTGATCGCGTTTCGGAGCAGATCTCTGCGCTGGATGTTCGCGACGCACCTGGCGGCATGCTCTACATCGATCTCGATGGCTTGCCGCAGTTGCGTGAAAAGCTGGGTCTTTCCGGCATTGAGAAGTTGCTGGCCGAGACCGGAAAAGTGTTGGTGCAACTGCTGGGTGAAGGCGAGTTAGCAACGCGCTTCAGCGATGGCGGTTTCATCGTGCTGTGCCCAACTCGGGCCGATGCCGATCTTGAAGCCCACGCGGTCGCTCTGCGTTCAGCACTAGCTGGCCATCCGTTTGAGATCGATAGCCGGCCGGTGCGACTGCGACCTTCGATTGGCATCTGCGCATTGCGCTTTGGCTTTGCCGACGCCAGCACGTTGTTGAACGCTGCCGAGCGCTTGAGCCGTGAGGCGCGCGCTACCGATAAAGGGGTGCGCAGTTTCGAGCCGCCCAAGCGCGCCGATCAGTCGCAAACCGCGGCGATGCTGGAAACCATCCGCACCGCCATCGCCAACGACAGATTTGAATTGCTGTATCAGCCGATCGTAGCCGTGCAAGGCGGTGAGGAATCGCAGTACCAGACCCTGGTCCGACTGCGCGATGAAGGCGGCAACTTGTTGACCGCCGCACAAGTGCTACCGCTGGCGGAATCGCACGATTTGATCGTCGATATTGACCGCTGGGTGGTCGCGCAAGCGATGCGAGTCATCGATATGCGGCGTGCCGAAGGCCAGCCGGTGCGGCTGTTTGTCAGTCAATCGGCGAGCACCCTGACCACCCCCGACCAAGCCGATTGGATCGCCGCTCAGCTGAAAACCCGCGGTGTGCCGGGCTCGTCCCTGATCATCGATATGACGCTAGACA
This sequence comes from Pseudoxanthomonas sp., assembly GCA_031408455.1. Classification (GTDB taxonomy): domain Bacteria; phylum Pseudomonadota; class Gammaproteobacteria; order Xanthomonadales; family Xanthomonadaceae; genus JANNWF01. The sequence goes on from JANNWF010000297.1 coordinate 1,416, forward strand.
GCGTCGAGGCCCACGTCGAGGCCGTGCAAGTGTTTTGCAACAAATTGGTGCCCCTCGGTGTTGGTTTTTGCCTGAGTCGAATGGCTTCAGGGGATATTGCTGACTTAGTGCTGGAGCGATTGCCGGTGTCATTTATCAAATTGGCGCCAAAGTTCGTCACCGGCACTCAGTCACCCGCGCTCAAATCTGAACTTGGGCGCTTGGTGAAGCGTGCGCATGACAAAGGGCTGATGGTGGTCGCGCAACGCGTTGAAGACGCGCAAGCGGCGGCGACGCTATGGATGTCGGGAATCGACTTCATCCAAGGCAATCTCGTGCAACCCGCCGACAAGTCGCTCTCGTTTGACTTTCAGGCGGCGGTGCTGTGAGCGGCTCATCCGGGGCAAACCTGCTTAGCAAGGCACTCGGCATCAGTGGCGCACTTGCCGCACTGACCGCAGGTGGCTTGGCGCTGGCTGGGATCCAAGCTCCTTGGGCAATACTTGCCTTGGTAGGCGGCGGGCTTACCCTGATTGCCGCGCTGCTCCCCGCTCCGCGTAGCTCTGTGGTGAGCGATGAGCCTGCACGTGCAATGGCGATCCCGCGGCAAAGTGCGCCGGCGCAAGCGCCGCCAACCGACGAGTTGCGCCGCCTGCGCAGCGAGTTGGAACGCCACGAGAAAATCGGTCAAGAACTCACCCAAGCCAAGCAGATTGCGGAAGCGGCGGTGATGGCGAAAGGCGAGTTTCTCGCCACCATGAGTCACGAGATTCGCACGCCGCTGAACGGCATCATCCCGCTGCTAGACATCTTGCTCACCTCGACCCTGCAGGCCGATCAACGCGACTACGTGCAGACCGCCTTCAGTTCGGCAAAACAGTTGCTGAGAATCGTCGACGACATCCTCGACTACTCCAAGCTTGAAGCCAACATGCTGACCTTGGAGTCGGTGGGGCTCAACTTGCGCGAAGTGCTGGATGGAGTCATGCGCTTGCTGGAGAAGAGCGCCGAGTCGAAGGGACTGGGGTTTTCCTTGACCATCGATCCGGCGGTGCGTTTGCCGGTGCGCGGCGACCCCACGCGGCTTCGGCAAGTGCTCACCAATTTGATCAGCAACGCAGTCAAGTTCACCGACCGCGGCAGTGTCAGCGTCAACGTCACTCGCCGCAGCGAGACCCGCCATCACCACGAACTGCGGTTTGAGATCCGCGACTCGGGCGTCGGTATCACGCAGGAGGCGTCGGCAGGCTTGTTCAAAGCCTTCTCGCAGGCCGACGCTTCCACCACACGGCAGTTTGGTGGTACCGGCTTGGGCTTGGTCATCTGCAAGCGAATTGTTGACTTGATGGGCGGTCAGATCGGTGTCGATTCGCAGCCCGGTCAAGGCTCGACGTTCTGGTTCGAAGTGCCCTTGTTGAAAGCCATAGGCGACATGGGCAGCCGCGAAAAGGGATTGCAGGACGCTCGCCTGATGGTGCTAAGCGCCGACCCGGCTCAGCAACGTCGCTTTGCGGTGTCGATTCCCAATTGGGGCGCCAAGCCCACACCGGCCAGCAACACCCAAGAAGCGCTAACCAAACTGCGAACTGCGGCGGCACGCGTCGAGAACTGGGCGATCGACATTCTGCTGGTTGATTTGCCAACCGTACGGACGACCTTTCTCGCACTGTATCGAGCGCTGCTGCGCGACACTGAGTTCGCCAACATCAAAGTGGTCTACATGCAAGGTGGTGATCCGCTGCCGCCGGAGTTGCGACCCGGTGAGCGCGTGATGATCACGCCGCGCGGCGCCAGTGAAGGCGATTTGCGACGGCAGCTTGAGCGCTTCATCAGCGATGTTTCGCCGATTGGACCCATCGGTGCGCAGGCGGAAATTCGGGTGACCCCCGCGGTCGTTCCGCCAGTAGTGGAAGTCGAGGCCAGCAGCGAGGGTGTACGCCGCGAGACGCTGAAGTTGAACGGCCATGTGCTGCTGGTGGAAGACAATCCCGTTAATCGGCAAGTCGCGCAGCGCTTGTTGTCACTGGCGGGAGTGACCGTCGACAGCGCCGAGAACGGACAAGAAGCGGTCGATTTGCTGGAACGCAATCGCTATGACGCCGTGCTGATGGATTGCCAAATGCCGGTGCTTGATGGCTACGCCGCCACCAAGCGCCGTCGCGCCACCGAAGTCGCACGTGGCCTGCCGCGCATCCCCATCATCGCCATGACCGCCAACGCCATGATTGGTGATCGTGAAAAGTGTTTGGATGCGGGCATGGACGACTACTTGTCGAAGCCGATCAATCGCGGCGTGCTCACCGAAACCCTGCATCGTTGGATCAAGCCACGGCCGGTCATCGAAGCCGTCGAGGCGACCCAGCGACCCAAGCTCACCTCAGTGCCCACTTCGCCGGGACGGCTCAGCCCGGCTGAAGCGGTTGCAGCGTCGGAAGCGGCGGCAGGAGCAGCGGCAGCAGCCGCTCGCAGCAGCAGCCCAGCCATCAACATGGATGTGGTCGAAGATCTTCGCGAAATCATGGGCGCCGAGTTCGACGCGCTGGTCCATGTGTTTCTCGAGGACGCTCCCAAATCACTCAGCAAGCTCGAACAAGCGGCGGCGGCGAATGACAACGATGGTCTGGTCGGTCCGGCGCACTCACTGAAGTCGACCAGCGCCAACCTCGGCGCCATGGAGTTGTCGGCGCAAGCCAAGCACATCGAATTCGGCTCGCGACAGAAATCACTCAAGGATTCCGAGGGCCTGGTGATGAACCTGATCCAGGAATTTCGGCGCGCGGAAACGGAGTTGCGGCGCTTGCTTCGCTAGGCGAGTTCCAGTGCCAGTTCCAGAAAAGGCTGAGCGAACCGCGCCGCTGCCCAGCTGGAACTGCTACTCGAACTGGACCCGCTAGGACGTGCTACCCATCTTGCTTTGCAGGTAGTTCTCGACGCCCACTCGGTCCATCAAGCTGAGCTGGGTTTCGATCCAGTCGATGTGCTCTTCTTCCGATTCGAGAATGCTCTCGAACAATTCGCGGGTCACGTAGTCGGCCACTTGCTCGCAATAGGCGATGCCGTTCTTGAGATCGGGCAGTGCCGCGTACTCGAGCTTGAGGTCGCACTCCATCACTTCGCGCGGGTTCTCGCCGATCATCAACTTGCCGAGGTTTTGCAGGTTGGGCAGACCGTCAAGAAACAGGATTCGCTCGATCAGTCGATCCGCGTGCTTCATCTCGTCGATCGACTCGTGATGCTCGTAGTCGGCGAGCGCCTTGAGGCCCCAGTTCTTGAACATCTTGGCGTGCAAGAAGTACTGATTGATCGCGATCAGTTCGTTGTAAAGCACCTTGTTCAAGTGCTCGATGACTTTGACATCGCCTTTCATGGCCGGCTCCGCAGGATGGGGACAACAAGCATCCTATCGACTGCGCCAAAGCCACGACGAAAAGGCAATCGGAGGCATTCCCAGCTGCGTGCTGATCCCAGTTTGCGGGCGCGCCAAGTGCGCGCTGTGTAACGCGCTAGACGCCGCAGTTAAGCAGCGAAAAGGGGGAGCGGGAAAGCACGTTCGCGATGGGTTTCGCGAAGAATCTGCATCGCAACGTCGGCACAACTGCCGCAGGTCGATGCGCAGCCAGTCATGCTGGTGAGATCGGCCAAGTCGCGCGCACCCGCCGCCGCCGCTTCACGCACAGCGCGATCAGTAATGCCGTTGCAAATGCAGACGTACATGGCGCGGAACCTGCCAGAGATCAGACGCCGCCATTCAATCTTGAATACGAATGATTGTCAACAGAGTTTCGAAAAACGGCGGCGGCCGCTTTGCCAGGATTCAGAGAATCGGCTCGGCGACTCAGACCGGCGACTCAGGCCCGCACCGGCGCCGCATCGCGAGCAAAGCGTTGCACCAGCGGACGCCGTTGCGCGCCGCCCACCTCCAACGGGCGCCGGCTCAAGATCGAAGCACCCAGCGCCAAGCCTTGTGCCACCGGCGCCAAGTGCTGCAGCGCGCGCATGTAGACCTCGCGCTTGAAACTCACGACGTGATCCAAGGGATACCAGAATTCGACCCAGCGAAACTCGCTGAACTCGGGTTTGTCGGTCACATCCAGTTTGACCTGCGCCTCGCCGCCGGTCAGGCGCAGCAAGAACCACACCTGTTTCTGCCCCACGCAGACCGGTCGCTCGCCATGCCGCACGCACCGCCGCGGCAGCCGATAGCGCAACCAGCCCGGTGTTGCCGCCAATAGCTCGACGTGCTCCGACGCGAGCCCGGTCTCCTCAAACAACTCGCGATACATGGCCTCAAGCGGCGTCTCATCGGTGTTCATCCCGCCCTGCGGGAACTGCCAACCATCGCGCGACACGCGACGCGCCCAAAAGACGTTGCCGTCGTCGCGCATCAAGATGATGCCGACGTTGGGCCGGTAACCGTCCGGATCAATCACGGAACGGACTCCAAAAGCCTGAATGCCCCGAGAGTGCCACAGGCGTCCGTCAATGAACAACCGGAACCGTAAGAAAACACTCGCGTTTGACGGTTTGCCCGCGGTTGCCGATAATTCGCAGTCCGACTAGACCGTGAACTAAGTGCCGACAGCGCGGTTTTGTAGCTCAGCCAGTTCGAGCACAGCGCTCATGGTCGTATAGCGGTAGAAAAGACAACGTGGCTATGTAGCTCAGCCGGTTAGAGCGTGGCACTCATAATGCCGAGGTCGGTGGTTCGAGTCCACCTATAGCCACCACACCTAAGCCCGCGATTTTGCGGGCTTTTTTGTGCCTGCGAGCCTACCACTTAAGGTCTCCACATCGTGGCTGTGACGGTTCTGCGCGAACTTTCGCTGGTTATCTCAAAACGCGCGTTTGAAATTGACCCTAGCAGAGGAGTTCCTGCGGCGAGTGGATGTGCTGCCTTGGGACCGCGACTGCGCGGCACGCTACGGCCAACTGCGCGCGGCGATGGGCGAACGCGGCAAGACGCTGGCGCCGCTGGACCTGCTTGTCGCTGCGCAGGCGCTGGCTACGAACACCGTGCTGATGAGCAACGATCAAGCCTTCGCGCAATGCGAAGGTACTGTTTGGGAAGACTGGACCGCCTGAGACCGCAGCCGTATCACAAGCTGTCCGGCAGCAGCGCGTAGACGCCCATCAGAGGATTGCGGATCGCCATTCGCTCGTTTTCCAGAAAGGTGCACTTCGAAATTGCACAGGAATTCACACGGATGAGCTTACAAATGATCGGGGGGGGACGGGCACCGAGCCTGCCAGCTCCGGTTACCGTCTGACTGTTCCCCATCAACGCGTGTTTTCCTGCCTCGGGCAGCAATTTGAAAGCACCTCAACCGAAACCGCCGAACTAGCACTGATGAATGCGGACACCGTAGGCCCTGCGCGCAGAGTTCGCCGTTCGAGGCAAACACCGTGACAGGGGCCGCCGCGCTGGTGTGGTTCAAGCGCGACTTGCGCGTTCGCGACCACGCTCCTTTGGCCGCGGCCACGCACTTCGGGCGCGCACTCGGACTGGTGGTGATTGAGCCGCAGTGGCTCGGCAGCCCCGAGTGCGACCCGCGCCACGTTGGTTTCTTGCTGGATTGCGTGGCCAAGCTACAGCGCGATCTGGCGGCGCGTGGTCTGCCATTGCTTGTGCGTGTCGGTGCGATGAAACACGTGCTGCAATCACTGCGGCGCGAATTCCCCTTTACCCACCTCTTGAGTCATGAGGAAACCGGCACAGGCTGGAGCTATGCGCGTGACCTAGCGGTCGCCAAGTGGTGTCGCAGCCAGAGCGTGGAGTGGATCCAATCTCCACAGACCGGCGTGGTGAGGGGTCTGCGCTCGCGCAGTGGCTGGGCCGGCCGCTGGGCGCAACGCATGAATGCAGGCGAGGCGCCCACGCCGCAGGGGTTCAGAGCACCAACCGGCTGGCAGAGCACCGCGGTGCCAACCCTGCGTGACTTGGGCCTACCCGCCTTGAGTGCAGCGCTGCCACCAGGCGGCGAGCGTGCAGCGTGGGCCACGCTGGACAGCTTTCTCGCCGGCCGCGGCCGCGACTAC
>JANNWF010000298.1:0-2932 GCA_031408455.1 Pseudoxanthomonas sp.
TTGAGCGACTCCACTTCGGGCACCAACGCACCGAGCAGCAGCGTCTTCAACAGCCTCGCGTCGTTGCGTAGGTTCTTGGCTGCCGTCGGGTCCGCTTGCCCGAGCTTGATGGCCTCCCACGTCACGCCGTGCTGGCGCTCCAGCATCGGCAGCAGGCGCTGGTTGTGCAGGCGCTTGGCGTTGTCGAAGTGCAGGCGCATGCCTTCCGAGAACGGCTCGTCGCCTTCGACAATGGCGTCGTACAGGTCGCCCACCGGGATCAGCTGCCCGAGTTCGAGGTCGGCTCGGCGGTCCACTAACAACTGCAGCATTAGTTTCAGAGCGGTGCGCTCTCGCTGCAGCGCCGCCGAGACGGCAATGAGTGTCTGTACCAGTGCCGGGCTAAAGGGATAGACCTTGCGAAACATTTCCCGGTCGGCAGTGGTGGTGAGTAACGTGTCGAGCACGTCTTTACGCATCTTCATCACATCGTCGAACGCGTTTTGCAGCGTCTGGCGTGCGGCTTCGTCCACCGGGCGCAACACGCGCTTCTCGGCAATCGCCGGCAGGTTCCGGTCTTCGAGCGTGATGCGATGGAAGCGAGCCTCCCAGTGTTTGAGCACGTCGCTGAACTGCAGCTGCACGGAGCCGGCAAGGTTCTCGCCTACCAGGTCGCGCAGGTCGCGCTGCCGCGCCACGATACTGATCAGGGGCACGGGCCGATCCGCGTTATTGGCCTCCACCAGTTTCACCAGCTTGGTTCCCTCGCGACTGACGAAGTTGACGTCGGCGGCATGACTTGCGAGCCAGAGCACCAGCTCGTCCAGGAACAGGATGACCGCGTCGTAGCCCAGCGCCTGGGCGTGGCGGCTCATGATGCTGAGCCCATCATCGAGCGAGACGAACGACTCGCTGCTGCCGGCCAGGCTGCGGTACGCCGAGAAGTACTGCGTGATCAAATCGCCGACGAGGCGTGAACGCTCTTCGCCGTTAGGAGGCTCCAGCATGGCCGCTTCGAAGCTGGCTGCGTCCCAACCGCTGTCGAACTCGCCCCAGCCGCCACCGCCACCCCCAGCGCCTCCAACCCTTTTGTTCAACTGCGCGAAGAAGGACTCGTCGCCCATGCGCTCTCGAAGTTCGCGCGCATCCTTGAACAGGCCCTCGGCCAGATAAAAGCCGGGGACCGGCGCCTCCGGGTGTTTCTTGCGCACGTACTCGGCGTACTGGCCGAGGATGGCGGATTCCATGTCCCGCGCACCGATCATGTGATACGGGACAAGTAGGAACTTGCGGCCATCCGTCCAGTTGTGCTGCGCCACGACGTTAGCTAGTTCAGGGATCGAGCGCGCCTGAGTGTTGCCGGCCAGCAGCAGGTTGAGCACGGCCATGAAGTGGCTCTTACCGGAGCCGAAACTTCCGTGCAGATAGGCTGCTTTGCTGCCGCCAGTCTGCACCGCTTGTTTGACAAAGCCCATGGCATTGCTAAAAGCATCGACCAGTTGCGGTGTCACCACGTAGTCGCGCAGCGTCTGTTCTGGCTCGGTGACGCCCTTCGATAGCTGCAGGACAAAGTCGCCCTGATGAACGCGCTCGGGGATGTTGATCAGGTCTTTCAGCAGCGGCATCGGTGAACTCCTTCCCAAGCGTTCGTCTTGGCCGACGAAGGCTTCTTTGTTATTTGTACGTTAGGCAATCGCATACGGGTTGTCATGATGGTTGGGCTGCCCTCGTGCGGCTGCGATTCGTCCTTGTGACAGCCGGCCTCCAGGCGCGAAGGTCGTCCAATGTGAACCCCTGCGCGCGGGCTTCGTCGTTGACGAAGCCTCGGTAGTACGTACCCATGCGCTCGCCGTATGCCGGGTCGATGTCGTTGTGCCATTGCTCAAGCCAGGGCACCAATTCCAGCAGGCCAGCGAGCAGCGGTTGGAGTCGAACAGGTTCCCAGCCCTCGTTGTCCTTCATCTCCAGGTAGTAGGCGGCGAGGGCGGTGGCCTGTTGCAGATGATTCCAGCCCGCCCAGGCGATCGGCAGGCTGGTGTCTGTACCGCGTTCGCAGCCGGGGTAGCTGACCCAGCGTTCCTTCGGTACGTCCAAGCCGCCGCGCAGTCGCCAGAAGTCCGCCTTCAGAAAGTCCTTGCTCTGGTACTTGGGTGGCACCGGGATCTTGTCGACCTTCTCACCGGCATCTTCGCGCCGCTGCAGCGCCCAGGTATCTTCCCACTGCGCACGCTTGCGCAGGCCGGTGTCGGTATAGCGCAGCACGGGCAGGAGGGGCACTGCGTCACCGGCCACCAGTTCGGCCACCACCTGGCCGACGTCGAAGCCGCTGTGGCCGGCATACAGCTCGGCGATCTGCATGAAGCCGGCGTCGGCGCGTACTGCGTCGACCAGGCGGTTTACGGTGGCGAGTTGAGGTGGGTGGTCGACGCCGACGGCCCACAGGTGGGGTGTCTCCAGCCGGGCGAGCAGCCAATCGCGAAGCGCGGCGCGCTCCAGATCTTCCCAGGCCGGCGCTTCCCAGCGGCGCTTGCAGCTCATGCTCTCGACCAGACCGACGTTTCGATCACGTTCGATGAGGTCGATGCGGCGCTTGACGGTCTCGCGGTAATCCGCAGGCCACCGAGACGGGATGTCTAGCACTGGCCTAACGCCGAGCCATTCGAACCAACGTGTCTCGAGTTTGCCGGCTGCCACACGGCGGGCCAGCACGATCTCGAACGCCCGCTCACCACAGGTCACTTCAGGGGGCTGCCGGTGCGTCACCGCGGCGTGGTCCGTGCCCTCTGGCAGAACACCGTAGAGGTCGTAGGCGCGCCAGTCCAATTCTTCCTGCCAGCCAATCATTCGCTTGCGCAGCGTGGCCGCTTCGGAATGCGCAGCGTCGAGTGCAGCGCGGTTAGGTAGCATTCTGTCGGCGGCCACCTTCGCCAGCCGTGCTGCCGGCAGGCACGCT
>JANNWF010000299.1:0-3469 GCA_031408455.1 Pseudoxanthomonas sp.
GCTGGATCCCCAACTGATTGCCATCGCGGTGTTGCTGTCGATCAGTGCCAGCCTGCTGGCCGGTCTGTTTCCCACCTGGCGTGCCTGCCAGATCGCGCCGGCGGCGCAGTTGAAGTCGAGCTGAGGAGTTCGTCATGCACATCCGTCCCATTTTCTCGGCACTGCTGCGCAACAAGGTGGGTTTGATCTTGATCGGCCTGCAGATGGCGCTGACCTTGGCTGTCGTGGTCAACGCGCTATACATCATCCAGCAGCGGCTGGCCTTGATGAACGAATCTTCCGGCATCGATGAGCCGAATATCTTCAGTGTTTCGAGCAGCGGTTTCGTCGCCGATTTTGACCCTGGATCGGTGTTGCGCGACGACCTCAGGCGCATTCGCGAAACGCCGGGGGTGGTCGCGGCGTTCGCCAGCAATACCTTGCCGCTGACCAATGGCGGCTGGGCCAGTGGCCTGGAGAATCGCGAGTCGGAGCCGGCGATCTCTGTCACGACGGCGATGTACTTCGCCGATGAGCAGGCGGTAGATACCTACGGCGTGAACTTGGTCGCTGGGCGCAATTTCACCGCCGAGGAGATCAGCGACTATCTGCCCGAATCGGAGAATATTCCGACCCAGATCATCATCACCGAAGGCTTGGCGCGGGCCCTATTTCCTGATGTTGAGTCGGTGACTGAGATGGTCGGTCGGCGGGTATCGGTGGGCGATCCTGAAAAGCACCCGTTGGCAGAGGTGATTGGCATCATCGAACGTCTGCGCGCGCCGTGGCGCGGTTGGGCGGATATCGAAGAGCGCGTCACCTTGGTGCCTTACCGCAAGCTCGATTCCAACTCGAGCACCTACGTGATTCGCACCGAGCCGGGCCAACGTGACCGCCTGATGCGCGAGGTCGAGACCATGCTGATCGAAAGCAACAGCGGTCGCATCATCCGCAGCCTGAAGAGCTTCAGCGACATCCGCGAAGACTTCTATCGCAACGACGGCGCGGTGTCGGTTCTGCTCGGGATCGTGGTCGCCGCCTTGTTGCTAGTGACCGGGCTTGGCATCGTTGGTCTGGTGAGTTTCTGGGTCACCCAGCGCATCAAGCAGATCGGCACCCGCCGCGCACTGGGCGCCAGCAAGCCCAATATCCTTGGCTACTTCATGACCGAGAACCTGATCATCGCCTGCATCGGTGCCGTCAGCGGCTCCGCGCTTGCCTATCTTCTGAATGCGCTGCTGATGAGCGAGTTCGGGTTGTCGCGACTGGCGTGGTACTGGGTGCCAGTGGGCGCGGTGATCATCTTGATCTTGGGTCAGATCGCCGCGTTTGGTCCGGCACGGCGCGCCTCGAGGGTTTCACCTGCGATTGCGACGCGCACGGTATAAATCGGCTTTGTGCAACTCACGATAGGCAGCATGTCGCGCATTCTGATCATCGATGACAACACCGCTGTTTGCACCGCGCTTGACGTATTGCTGGGGCTGCATGGCTTTGCTGTGAGCTGCGCGCATTCACCCGCTGCCGGGCTGGCGCTGCTCGATCACGCCGAAGGTGATTCGGAGGCGATCGGGCTGGTCATCCAGGACATGAACTTCACCGCCGATACGACCTCGGGTGAAGAAGGCAAGGCGCTGTTCGCGGCGATTCGGCAACGCCACCCCGACATGCCGGTGGTGTTGCTGACCGCGTGGACCGATCTGGCTTCGGCGGTGGAGCTGGTCAAGAGCGGCGCAGCCGATTATCTGGGCAAGCCGTGGGATGACCGCAAGCTGGTGACAACGGTACAGAACCTGCTGGCGCTGGGGCAGGCGCGACGCGAAACGCGGCAGCTCAAACGTGAGCGACAGACGCATCGGGATCGCTTGCAGGAGCGCTTCGATCTGCGCGGCTTGGTGTTTGCGGCCGACAGCATGGAGCGCCTGCTCAGCACCGCCTGCCAGATCGCGCGCGCCGAAGTACCGGTGCTGATCAGCGGTCCGAATGGGTCGGGCAAGGGCGTGATCGCACAGATCATTCAAGCCAATTCAGCGGTGAAAGGCGGGCCCTTCGTGGCGGTGAATTGCGGCGCATTGCCAGCCGAGTTGATCGAGGCCGAATTGTTTGGTGCTGAAGCCGGTGCTTACACCGGCGCGCAGCGGGCCCGAGATGGTCGATTCGAAGCCGCCGACGGCGGGACCTTGTTTTTAGATGAGATCGGCAATCTGCCTCTCAGCGGGCAAATGAAACTGCTGCGGGTGCTCGAATCCGGCCAGTTCGAACGCTTGGGCTCAACCAAGACTCGCGTCGTTAAAGTGCGCGTCGTCAGTGCCACCAATGCCGACTTGCCGGCGATGATTCGAGCGGGCACCTTTCGCGAGGACTTGTACTACCGATTGCATGTGATCGAGCTGGCCGTGCCTGCTCTCGCTGAGCGCATTGACGACGTGTTGCCCTTGGCCGAACACTTCATCGCCGGCCGTGCGACGCTGAAACCGGAAGCACGCGCGGCCCTGCTCGCACACGCCTGGCCGGGCAATGTGCGCGAGCTGAAAAACGCCATCGAGCGCGCGGTCTTGTTGGGTCGCAACGGTGTGATTGAAGTGGCCGATCTGGGCTTGCCAGTCGTTGCAAGGTCGAGCGCAGCACCCCGGCCCAGCGAGCCCGAGCTGGATCGCGCCTCGTTGGCCCGGCTGCTGGCGCAACACAACGGCATCGTCAGCCACGCCGCCGCCGAGCTGGGTTTGTCGCGGCAGGCGCTGTATCGGCGGATGGAGAAGCTGGGGTTGGCTGAGCAGAGCGGGACCTAGAGCGGCCTTGCAAGACGATTCGCGCCGACTGAGGCCCAAGCAATGCCCCTGACCTCACTGCAAGGCAAATTCGCCGCGCTGCTGATGCTTGCCGCCTTACTAGGCGCAACACTGACGGCTGCGCTGGCGACATGGTCGGATGACCTGCGCTTGGCTTGGATCATCGCCGCACTGATCGCATTGCCTGTGGCTGCTTGGCTAGGCTCGCGCGCTGCCTCGCGTTTTGGCTTTCTGGTGCGCGCCATGAGTGGTGCAGTGGATCGCTTTCGCGAGGGTGACTTCGCCACCTCCATTCGGCGCGATCGCGATGACGAGTTGGGCGAGCTGATCTCTGCTTTCAACGCGCTGGGCAACGTATTGCGTGACGAACGCCAGCATCTGTTTCAGCGCGAGCTGCTGCTCGACACCGTGGTGCAGAACACGCCGACCGCGCTGTTGCTGGAAGGTCAGAGCGGCCACGTGGTTTACGCCAATCTCGCCGCGCGCAAACTGTTCGGCGAGCGTGGAAAGCTCGAAGGCCACGCCTTCGCGGAGCTACTCGCCAACACGCCTGTCGCCATGCAGGAGGCCGCGCAGAGCGGTGGCGACTGCATTTTTTCGGTGCCCATTGATGGCGAGGACGAGGCCTTCCATTTCTCGCGGCGCGGCTTTTCGTTGAATGGTCGCTTGCACCAATTGCACTTGTTCCGCCGCATCACCCG
>JANNWF010000300.1:0-4970 GCA_031408455.1 Pseudoxanthomonas sp.
GGCGACATACTGAAAGCCTTCCACTTGGCATTCTCCATCCAGTTCTTTAACGACTTTCGTCAAAGTTTCCGGGTCAGCGAGGGCTGCCTCAAAGGCCCTTTCGCCTCGCGATATCAGCCATCCCCTGAAGTCCATGAAACCGTCGTCTGAGCAGCCGCCTCCAATGATGTACGCCGCTCCCCACAAGTCCCAGGTATCCGCCCGACCGTGGTGCTCACTCAAAATCTTGTCAAACGAAACGATCTCGTCGGGCACCAATGAGGACAAGAGACTTTTGAGGGTATCGATCTGTTCTTCTGGGTCGTTGTCAGCAGCGCGGCGCGATGCATCGATGAGCTTCCAAAACGCGACTTTGTCCATTGCGATTCCCTGAAGGTTTAGCTGAGTCCCAACAACGAGTTAGATCGAATCCAGCGCCTGAGTCAGATCAGCCACTAGATCGTCAGGGTGTTCCAATCCCACCGACATTCGCAGCAAGCTCTGCGGTGAGGTCGGATTCGGCCCCTCCACCGAGGCGCGATGCTCGATCAATGACTCGCAGCCGCCCAGGGAGGTTGCATTGACGATCAGGTTCAGCGCGCCTGCCACCTGTAGGGCGGCCTTGCGGCCGCCACGCAGGGTGAAGCTGAGCATGCCGCCAAAGTCATTCATTTGGCTGCGGGCGATGGTGTGACCCGCATGGCTGGGTAAGCCTGGATAGTTGACGCCGCTCACGGCGGGGTGCGCTTCCAAGGCCGTTGCCACCGCCATCGCATTGCGACAGTGCCAAGCCATTCGCGCAGGTAGCGAGCGACAGCCACGCAAGGTCAGCCACGCGTTGAATGGCGACATCGTCGCGCCGGTGATGTGGCGGCGATGCGCGAGTGCTTCGAAGCGCTCATCACGACGCGCAAACACCAACGCGCCGCCCATCACGTCGCTGTGGCCACCGAAATATTTGGTCGTCGAATGCATGACGACATCGGCGCCCAAGGCCAGCGGCTGCTGCAGCACCGGCGTTGCAAAGGTGTTGTCACAGACCACCAGACTGCCATTTGTTCTTGCCAGCGCGACCACAGCGCGGATATCAGTCACTGCCAACAGCGGATTCGATGGCGTTTCGACCCACACCAGTCGGGTGTTGCCGCGCAGAGCATTCGCCACGGCGGAAAGGTCGGAGGTATCGACGATGCTGGCCTCGACGCCGCGGGCCGGCAAGAATTCGGTGGCCAAACTGCGTAATCCGCCGTAGCACTCTGCGGGAATCAGGATGTGACTGCCGACGGGAACCGACTCCAGCATCGCGTTCATCGCCGCCATGCCGGTGGCAAACGCCAGCGCGGCGGTGCCACCTTCAAGAGTGGCTAGCGCTCGCTCCAGGCGCTCTTGGGTCGGATTGCCCTCGCGCTGGTATTCGAATCCGGCAATGCGCTCACCAGCCGGACCATGTTGAAACGTTGTCGCCATGTGCAGCGGCGGACTCAAGGCACCGGTGCTGGCATCCGGCTCGCCACCTGCGTGCACGGCCTGAGTGTGTGGGTGCAGCGCGTTCATGCCGGCCACCGCGCAAAGATCTCGCGCGCTGCCTGCACGGTGTCAGCAATGTCTTGCTCGCTGTGCGCTGATGAGAGAAATCCAGCCTCAAACGCCGACGGCGCAAAGTAGATGCCGCGTTCCAACATGCCATGAAAAAAGCGCCTGAACGCCGCGACGTCGCTTGCAGTCGCTTGCGCGTAGGTCTCAATTTTCTCGGCGTTGAAGTAGAGGCCAAACATGCCGCACACCCGCGTCGTGCTGAAGGCAATCCCTGCGCCATCGGCAACGGCTTGCAAAGCGTCCGTCAACAGGCGAGTGCGGCGATACAGCTCATCGTAAAAACCCGGCACTTGAATCAACTCAAGCGTGGCAAGCCCGGCCGCCATTGCCACCGGATTGCCGCTCAAGGTTCCCGCCTGATAGATCGGCCCGGCGGGCGCGATCTGCTGCATCAGATCGCGACGACCACCGTAGGCACCCACCGGCATGCCGCCGCCAATGATCTTGCCGAACGTGGTCAGGTCAGGTGTCACCTCGTACAACGCTTGCGCACCACCGAGCGCAACGCGAAAGCCGGTCATGACTTCATCGAAAATCAGCAGCACGCCGTACTGCGAGCACAAGGCGCGCAGATGCTGCAAGAACCCAGCACGCGGCAAGATGCAGTTGGCATTGCCAACGATGGGCTCGACGATCAGCGCGGCAATCTCTTCGCCGAACTTGCCGAACAGCTCGGTCGCCGCGTCGAAGTCGTTGTAGGGCAAGGTCAAGGTCAGATCGGCCAACGCCTTCGGGACGCCGGGTGAATCGGGTACACCCAAGGTCAACGCGCCCGAACCCGCCTTCACCAGAAAGCTATCGCCGTGGCCGTGGTAGCACCCTTCGAACTTGACGATGCGCGAACGTCCGGTCGCTCCGCGCGCGAGTCGGATGGCAGACAACGTCGCCTCGGTGCCGGAGTTGACCATCCGCACCATCTCGCAGCTAGGCACCAACCGAGTGATGGTTTGCGCCATCGTCACTTCCAAGGGATTGGGTACCCCGAACGACAAACCATCGCGCGCTACCCGCGTGACAGCCTCAATTACCGACGGATGCGCGTGACCGGCGATCATCGGCCCCCAGGAGCCGATGTAGTCGATGTAGCGCTTGTCCTCGACGTCCCACAGATACGCACCCGCCGCGCGCTTGGCAAAGAATGGCTCGCCGCCTACCGATTTGAACGCGCGCACAGGCGAATTGACGCCGCCGGGAAGCAACTGCAGAGCGGTCTGGAACAGATCGTGATTACGGATCATGCGAGGGCCGATGTGGAATGACGGTCGGCATTATCCCGCAGCGGCTGCAACGTTGAACGTCACGCGTTCGCGACGCATGTGCACCCTTGTTGCAGTCAGCCGCGCTGGAACAGTTGTCCGAATTGCATCGCCGCCAACGCCGGCTGACTGTCGTCAAACACGTCGCTGATCACCGCAACCAGATCGACGCCCAAAGCAATTAGTTGGCCCGCATTGCGGCGCTCGATTCCGCCAATGGCACAGATCGGAATCTGCAAGCTGCGTCTCGCCTCCGTCAGCAAACTCAGCCCAATCTGGGTCGCGTTGGGCTTGGTGGGCGAGGCAAATACACTGCCGAAAGCGACGTAATTGGCCCCGGCGCTTGCCGCCTGTTGCGCCAACATCAGGCTGCCGTAACACGACACGCCGATGATCGCGTTGGACCCAAGCGTCGCCCTTGCGTCGTCAAACGCACCGTCTTCGGTTCCAAGATGCACGCCGGCTGCGCCAACGCGTAATGCCAATGTGGCGTCGTCATTGATGATCAGCGGTACGCCAGCGTTGCGACACAGCGATGCCAACGGCATGGCCTGCTCAAGTTGTAAACTCGGTGATGCCAATTTGTTGCGGTACTGCAGCAGCGCAGGTTTAGCCGAAAGCACCGACTTCACACGGTCTAGAAGGCGCGATGTGTCAGCATCATCGGGCGTAATCGCATACAAGCCGCGCAGCGTTTTGGTGGATACATCAACCACGACATTGTCTCCAAGCGCTTTCGCACAACGGCTCGCGATGGGACAATTCGCGCCCTTCTGAAACCCCTCGTCGACCGATCATGTCCTCCAGCACCCAGCAAACTCGCCCGTTTACCTCATGGATGTGTGTGGTTTGCGGATTCATTTATAGCGAGGCCGATGGGTTGCCGAGCGAAGGGATCGCCGCCGGAACGCGTTGGGATGACGTCCCGGAGTCGTGGACATGTCCCGACTGCGGCGTCACCAAGGCAGATTTCGAAATGGTTGAGACGGGCTAACGGAGTGACGTTTGCTACGCGCGCCTAGTTCAAACGAGCTGGCCGCGCGCCCGTGTTAATTAGGGCGAGGCGAATCACTTGCACGTCATCAGCTTGTGGGCGCTCCCTAAGATAGCGGGACAGATCCTCCCGCGCAGCACTCATGTGCCCAAGTTTTAGATAGAGCAACCCGCGATCACGGGACTCCTCGGACTGCGCCGCGTCCAGACGAACCAATCGATCCGCACATCGCACCGCTTTGTCCCACGTTTCACGCTCGGTATACAGCGACTTCAGATTGCGCAGCATGCGCACAAGGATCGCGCGATGCCCAGCCGGTGCGAGTATGTCCAGCAGCTGCTGATCATCAATGTCTCCGCCCATATGTGGTCGCGCACGGAGCTTGAGTTCTTCGGCGTCGATGGAGCGGCCCTGATGGTAGGGATCGAGCACCAGCAGGCCGCCATCCATCGGCAGGCTCACCAAGAAGTGCCCTGGAAACGAAATGCCCTCAAGGGGCAAACCCAGCCGCCGCGCCAGCTCGATCTGAATGATGCCAAGCGAGATTGGAATGCCGAGCCGGCGGTCGAACACGTCATTCAAATAGCTGTTGCGTGGATCGTAGTAGTCCTGCTGATTGCCGCAGAAGCCTTGTTCTTGGAACAGGTAGCGATTGAGTTCCGCGAGCATGCGACGAGTATCTGGTTGCGCAGCCATTCGCGGCGCCAGCTCGGCGACGTGGCCTTGCAGCCGCGCTTCGTAGCTGGCCACGTCGAGATCGGGATACTCGTCACGGGCGATCAACAAGCTTGCTTGGAGTAGCGGGATATCGTCATCGGGAAGCAACGCGAGACGATCCCATGCGGCGTCGGTACGAAGGTCAAGCATGCTCACGACGTGGCCTCCTTGGTAATGAAATTCAAGCAGCTACTTTTCCAGCGGAACGCCGACGATATTGGGCCCAAAGCTCAGTCGTGCCCCGGGCTGCAACTGCAACTTTTCCGCCTCACCTGCATTTAGCTCCAGCACGTAGCGCGCAGCACCACTACTCGGGTAGCTCGGGCAATACGCCGTCTTGCAGGGTGGTGTGTAAGTAGACATTGAAACCAGCTTGGCAGCCGAATCGAAATAAAGGATGTCGAGCGCAATCAACGTGTTCTTCATCC
>JANNWF010000301.1:0-2450 GCA_031408455.1 Pseudoxanthomonas sp.
TCTTGATCTTGATGCGTGCAAATCAGTGCGCCGCCAATTCCATCTGCGGCACGCTCGACACGCAATGCGCTATGACTCACCGCCAGCGCGATGCCCTCTTTTGAGAACTGCTCGGCGAGATGCTCGGCCGCATCGGCGTCCTCACGCGGCAACAGACGCGCTTCGCGATCCACCACGGTGACCTGACTGCCCATGCGCGCAAAACACTGGGCTAACTCGCAGCCAATCGGACCGCCACCCAGCACTAGCAAACGCGCTGGCAGCACGCGCAGATTCCACACCGTGTCCGAGGTCAGATACTCGACTTGATCGAGGCCAGGAATCGGCGGCACCAGTGGCCGTGCGCCGGTCGCGATGACCAGGCTGCGCGCCGACAAGCGCTTGCCATTGACCTCCACTTCCCACGGCGAAACCAGCTTGGCCTCGCCTTCGATCACCTCGACACCGAGCTGGGTATAGCGCTCGATGGAGTCGTGCGGCTCGACCTTGCTGATGACCAGTTGTACGCGCTCCATCGCCTCGGCAAAGTCGAAATCGACCTGCATGGCGCGCACGCCGTACCGCTGACTGTCGCGAGCTTCGGCCAACAATCGCGCGGTGCGGATCAATGCTTTTGACGGCACGCAACCGGTGTTGAGACAGTCGCCGCCCATCTTGTGTTTCTCGATCAGGGCGACCTTGGCTTTGACGGCGGCGCCGATGTAGCTGGTGACCAGGCCCGCCGAACCCGCACCGATGGCGATCAGGTTGTAGTCAAACTTCTTCGGCTTGGTATGGCCCTTGTAGATGCGGCGGGCGGCCAACATCCGGGTGAATCCGCGCATCACCAGCGGCAACACGCCGATGGCGACAAAGGCCGCAATCAAACCCGGCGAGAGCACGTCACGCAGGGATTCGATCTGCGCCAACTGGGTGCCGGCGTACACAAACGCGATGGTGCCGGGCAGCATCCCGAGCTGGCTGACACCATAAAACGTCGGCAAACGCAGCGCGGTCAAACCCGACAGCAAATTGACCAAGAAGAAGGGGAACAACGGCACCAGCCGCAGGGTGAACAGGAAGAACGCGCCGTCCCGCTCGACGCCCGCATCAAAGGCTTTCAGGCGCTCGCCGTAGCGGGCGCGCAAGCTGTCGCGCAGCAGAAAGCGCGCGGTGAGAAACGCCAGCGACGCGCCCACGCTGCTGGCGAAGGAAACGATCAGCGTGCCAATGACGACCCCAAACAGGGCCCCTGCCGCCAGTGTCATCACCGCGGCACCGGGAATCGACAACGCCGTCACCGCGACATAGACGGCGAAGAACGTGCCCGCGGCCAGCCAGATGTTGGCGGCGACCCACGCGCCCAGTTCCGCCTGTCTGGACTTCAGCGCGGCAAGCGTGAGCTGGTCGGCAAGACCGCTGCGGTAAAGCACGACCGCGATGATGATGAGCAGGACCACCACGGCAATGCGACCCAGTCGACCGCGTGCGGGCGAACCGCTCGCTTTCGGTGTGCCGGGTTGAATCCGCGCAGGGGTCGATGGGTCGTGAGGAGGAGAGTGCATGTACGGTCCGAGGGCGAGATGTCATCAGAGGAGTAGCACGGTAGGCCATTCGGTTCGCTCAAGCGCTGTGCACGCTGTGCAGACGCTTTGGTGGCGCCGGGCAGCTTCGACATTCTGGAGCAGCCAGCGCGAGCGTTCGCCAAGCCGCCAGCGTTCGCGCCAAGCACGCGCTGCCGAATAAAACTCCGACGGAGAAGCGCTTTTCAGCGCCCCGATATCTCCGGCAACCCCGACGTCAACAACCAGGACTCCGCCTCTTTGTCCCATCGCCAAAGCTGTCGATCAATGATGGTGCGTTCAATTTGGGTGTGGCGATTGACCACCCGAATCTCGACGATCTGCAACAACTCATCTTCGCCGACAGGGCCACTGCTCTTGACGGTGTAACCAGCAAATTGCACTTGGTCGTAGCGCGCCCGATCCACCTCGGTCAGTGGCTTTTTCTCCAGCGCTTTGGGATCGACAAAGCCCAGCGCGCCGTCGATGTCACCCCAGCGGATCGCGCCGGCATACAGATATAGCGCCTCGGCTTGTTGCCGCGCGTCAGGGGTATTGGCGCACGCGGTGAGCGTCAGCAGCAGTGAGCAAATGATCAATCGGAAAGGACGGAGCATGGTGGGGCCGCGGCAGATGGACGAAAGCTGAGCATAACCGTGGGCGCGTAAGACTGTGTTGTGCCGCAGGATTACGCACCGATGATCGTCATTCCCGCACAGCTGGGAATCAAGCGATCTGACGGTAAAGAGTTGGAGGTCCAAGCACTGGATTTCCATCTGCGCGGGAGTGGCACCTTTCGGTGCCAACGCTCGAGCCAACCCAAATCCAGGCTTGTTCAGGGGCTCCCGCCGCTGTCCAATGCAGGCAGCCACTCCGAAGTAGTGGCGACGAGGTGAAGCAACTCGCTAG